>JAGHVA010000178.1 GCA_018064565.1 Candidatus Colimorpha onthohippi | reverse complement strand
GCTTTGTTTAGCACGTCAACCTCGTCAAAAGCATCCATGATAGTTTTTCCAACCGCAAAGACACCATGTTTTTCCCATAGCACCACACCATGGTGCAAGATATTATTGAGTGTGGCATCTGCCAACGACCGGCTGCCTGGCAGACGATAAGGGACAACGCCTATTCCCAATGGAGCAAACGCCAACGTCTCTGGAATCATACTCCAAAGCAGATGGGTAAGATAGTCTGAATCCAAAAATTTGGAGATATGACTCATTGCAACCAATTCGATGGGATGAGTGTGCATCGTGGCTCGATAGTCGCTGTTGTGCCTCATCAGATAGTTCTGCACCTCAAGATGAGAGGGCAACTCGCTTGTAGGCATCACAAGTTGGTCGGCCACAATCTCATAATGTTCACAGTCGTCACAAATTCTGATAATACTTCCATTTGCCATCGGGTCGTGCCACAAGTCACGCATACGCTTGCCTGTACCCTTTGCATAAAAATACTGATCTTTTAAGTACGGCATTTTTTGACCAATAGCTATCGGCTCCGACAAAGCTTTGCGAGCTTTGAGTGCCTCGTCAATCTGGCAGGTAACATTGACTGTGATATTGCCGCCATTGCGTTCAGCCCATCCTTTCTGCCACAGATAACCTGCGACCTCAGATATTTGTTCTATTTCTTGAATCATCACTTAACTGTATATATGTGTGTTTCAGTCCAACAACTGTGGCAAAAAACTACTTACAATAAGCACCGCCAATCCCAACAGCAACACCACAATGGTACCCTTTCCGCAGCCCTTCCACTCTTTCAATATGATGCCCCATACATTAGAGAATGTTACATTTAGAGCCATCAAGATGCACCAACTAAAGGCGATTAGCGTTTCGCTTGACTCTAAAAATCCTTTACCTAAACTCAACCCAAAAAACTGGCTGTACCACAATAAACCTGCCAAGCAACAGAAGGGCAAGTTCCAAAGCCAAAGACCGCAATTTTTGTAATCGACAAAACTTTTGTTTTTCACATTTTGGAAAAGACAATACACTGCATTGGTTAGAAATCCGCCAAACGTGACCAACATTGTAGCAGGAAGCGATGCAAACAAATCTTTTGTTCCCTCCAATTTCAAATTAGCGCCATAGCCCAATCCGATACTAAAGCAAGCACTCATAAAACCAGCCAACAGCGCAACTATCAACCCCTTAGTGAAATTAAAATCCTTGACTGCTTTCTTTTTCTCCTCGTCTGGCAACGAAGCACTTTTCATACCACCAGCTACACCAATCACAGCAATACCACATAGAGTGATTGCCACTCCCACCAATACTGGGGCTGTAAGCGAATCTGTATTGCCCGTAAAGACTGGTGTAAGTATTGTACCCAACGCAGCGCAGGTACCCAAGGCAATACTCTGCCCTAACGCGACACCAAGATAACGCATCGACAGTCCGAACGTCAAACCGCCAACGCCCCACAGTGCTCCAAACAAGATGGTCAGCCATGTCTCACGAGGATGATTGGAAAATATCGACAACAAATCGGCAAAGCCGTTACCCTCTGGAATTGAAAGCAAAGATCCCAGCAATGGAAACAACAGCCAAGCAAACACGCCCTGCACCAGCCAATAGCTCTCCCAATGCCACGACTTAATCTTATTGATAGGCACATAACTGCTACTTTGGCAAAATGCGCCTATTGCTATAATCAAAAGACCTATAAATATCATAACACTACAACCATTGAATACAATTACGCACTAACGTTTAGAGGTCACCTCGCGCTCATAGGATTCAATTTCCGCTATAAAGGCATCTCCTAACGGCACATTCTGACGACGGCAAAACTCGTCATACAC
>JAGHVA010000007.1 GCA_018064565.1 Candidatus Colimorpha onthohippi | reverse complement strand
GTATAGCAGTACGGCTTTTTTTATCCATTCGTTCACAATCCATCCTTCGGGCGTTTGCTCGGCAACGCGTATTATGCCCTTGTCGAGACCTTCAATGGTGGATTGAATTGCTTCGGTGTGGGAGATAGAGGTTAGCAACTCTCGATTGGCCCAGACTTCTTCAATTAAGGGCTGTAGTGAGTCTTGCGAAATCATATTTGTGTTGGTATAAAATAAAACGTATTAAGATACGTTAAGATATACGTATGAAACGTATTTATACCTCTTTTATTATATTATTTTCGGTTTTTTGCTCTTTGTCAGCTCAGGATAAGAAGGTGATGAGCCGTTATCAAGATCAGCTGGTTGACTTGTTTGAGCAGGTCTATAATGCTCCGACAGACAATGAGCGCTATCATGCCAACGAGTCGGCAGTACAACTACTTTCCAAGGCCTTGGAAGAGGAGGATTCGTTTAAGTGGCGATGGAATTTTGGCAGTAGGGTGTCGGTGTTGACTGCCTCGTCGGGCAAGTTTCGTATTTTTTCTTGGCCTGTGCGCCGTGATAACAACGAGCAGGAGTGTTTTGGATTTGTTCAAGCCTATGACGAAGAAGAAGATGAGTGGGTTGTGACGGAGTTGCACGACCGATCAGACGAGGTGTTTAGTCCTGAAGAGTCGATGCTGACCGCCGATAGCTGGTATGGGTCTGTGTATCAGGAGCTTGTGGAGACAAAACATGACGGGCAATATTATTACACGTTGTTGGGGTGGAATTGTACCAACCCCTTGATTCAACGCAAGGTGATTGAACCTATCTGGTTTAAGCGCGACAGGGCTGTTCCTCAGTTTGGGCAGCCGCTATTTAGGAAAGCTCCTAATAGGCGACGGGTGATTTTGGCATACACTACCACCGCTATGGTTAATCTGCATTATGAGGATCAGGTGATACATACGGTCGAGAAGAAAAGAGTTAAGATTCCGGGTACCAATAAATCTACTACTCAGGATGTAGGCCATGATGAGGTGGAGCGTATGATTATCTTTGATGAGGTTGCGCCTCAGGTGCAGGGTATGGAGGGGCTGTTTCAGTATTATGTGCCCACTGGTGTTGAGTTGGCATACGTGTTTCGTAATGGCAAGTGGGAAATGCGCAAAGGCGCACAAGGACGATTGTCTGACAAAAAATTGAATAAAGCATTTGAACCGTTGGATAAAGATCCATCGAGGTTTAATCTGTCAAACTGATTCATTATGTATCTTGAAAAGATCAATATACCATCAGATTTGAAGCAACTGACCATCCCGCAGTTAGAGATGTTGTCGGGCGAATTGCGGCAATATATCATTGATACGCTTGCAAACCATCCGGGTCATCTTGCTTCAAGTTTAGGTACCGTTGAGCTGTCGATAGCATTACATTATGTGTTCAACACTCCTGACGATAAGTTGGTTTGGGATGTTGGCCACCAGGCGTATGCTCATAAGATATTAACTGGTCGTCGCGACCGTTTTGCTACTATCCGTACTTATGGAGGGTTGAGTGGCTTTCCTCGTAGAGATGAGAGCGAGTATGATGCTTTTGGTACAGGGCATAGTTCAACCTCAATCTCGGCTGTGTTGGGTATGGCTGTGGCTTCTCAGTTGCAAGGACTCACCGATAGGCAGCATATTGCTGTTATTGGAGATGGCTCGATGACGGGTGGAGAGGCGTTTGAGGCGTTGAACAATGCGAGCATATCAAAAACCAATATGCTGGTTGTTTTGAACGACAACGGTATCTCTATCGACAAGGCTGTTGGCGGTTTGAGTAAGTATCTGGTCAAGATTACTGCCTCTCATAGGTACAACAAACTTAAGGAATATGTGTGGGATCGATTGGGCGGCAACAAGATGTCCGACAAGCAGCGCCGGCGGCATATCGGTCTTATCCAGCATATCACATTTATGGCCAAATATGCCATGTTGGGTGCGCCCAATCTTTTTGAGGCATTGGGATTCCGTTATTTCGGACCTATCGATGGTCATAATATTGAGGAACTGGTATCTACACTCGAAAAATTAAAGGATTTAAAAGGTCCTAAATTGCTACATGTAATCACCACCAAAGGGAAAGGCATGCGTAAAGCAGAGCAAAATCCGGTGGTTTACCATGCTCCAGGCAAGTTTGATGCGGAGACAGGTGCTCAGCTGACAGACAGCAACAAGTCTCTGCCACCAAGGTATCAGGATGTGTTTGGTGAGACTATCGTTGAATTGGCAAGTCAGAACAGCAGAATCGTAGGTATCACGCCCGCTATGCCGACAGGCTGCTCGTTGAATATCATGATGCGAGCCATGCCCCACCGGGCTTTTGATGTAGGGATAGCAGAGCAACATTCTGTTACCTTTGCCGCAGGATTGGCAGCACAGGGCATGTTGCCTTTCTGCAACTTGTATTCTTCGTTTATGCAACGTGCCTATGATCAGATTTTGCACGATGTGGCATTGCAAAAGCTCCCTGTTGTGTTCTGTCTTGATAGGGCCGGATTGGTAGGTGATGATGGTGCTACCCATCATGGTGTGTTTGATATGGCTTGTTTGCGGTGTGTACCTAACCTGACTATCTGTGCACCGATGGATGAGCATGAACTGCGCTGCATGATGTACACCGCACAATTGCCCAATCAGGGTCCAGTAGTGATTCGTTATCCTCGTGGGCGTGGGGTCAAGGTAGATTGGCGTTGTCCGTTTTCGGCACTTACCGTGGGTAAAGGTCGTGTGCTAACCGAAGGCGATGATGTGGCTTTAGTAACCATCGGGCATGTTGGCAATAGCGCCAGACAGGCAGCACAGATACTTGCCGAACGGGGTGTGAGTGTTGCGCATTACGATATGAGATATCTGAAGCCGCTGGACACCGATCTTTTGCGTCAGATTGCCAACAAAGGATTTCGCCGGATTGTTACGGTCGAGGACGGTGTAAAACAAGGCGGTTTTGGTAGTGCTGTCTTGGAATATATGGAGACTATCAACAATACGACACCTATCACGATATTGGGCATTCCAGACTATTTTGTCGCACATGGAACAATCGCTCAGTTGCAACGAGATTGCGGATATGATGTGGATCATATCGTTGCTGCTGCGGTTGAATAGGTGCGTGTGTTGTGTAATAATGACCAAACGATTGCAGTTGGGAGGTTCACTCTAAGCTGCAATCGTTTTTTTGGGGGGGGCACTCAATTTGCTTGAACTGTTAATCGTGCAAAGGTGCTGGTTGATAGATTTGCGAGGCTATTGCTTTTTTTTGCTGATAGAAGAGGAGGTGAGAATCAGGATTGTAACCAGCGTTACAACGCAACCCGTAACAATCATGCCAACGCCGATGCTCACCCCGATAGAGGCGGTGAGGAATATGGCTGCTGCGCTGGTGAGTCCGCTTACGCGGTCTTCGTTTTTGATAATGAGACCTGCTCCGATAAAGCCTACGCCTGTCAGCACTTGGGCAGCAATTCGACCTGGATCACCGTTCAGCAGTTCGGTATTGGTCTGGCAGATGTAGATAGAGGCGAGGGTTGCTAATGTGGCACCCATACAAATCAGCATAAACGTACGGATGCCAGCAGGGTGATGATGCTTTTCCCGCTCAAGTCCGATAGCCATCCCTAATACGATACTTATCCCCATTCGGATAAGTGCTGTAGGCTCGTCAATAATCACCATGTTGAGTAGTGTTTTAGAACAGATATCCCATCTTGATATACATGTTGCTACCTTTGTTGTTGTCCTGTTTGTCTAATGCAGTAGCCCAATCTACGCTCAGCACAAAATTGTCGTTCATCGCAACTTTGAGGCCACATCCTGTAGATAGATGCGGTCTGTATATGCGGGAGTTGTCGTAATCGGCTTTTTGTGGAGTGGCGTAGCTTTTGCTTTCGGTGTCGTACAACGCTTCCGGATTTGACACTACATCATCGTAGGGTTGTAGCACCATACCTCCGTCTATGAATGGTACCAGCCCTACATAAAACATCTCTTTGCCAATTTTGAAACTGAATATTTGTGTCCGCAATTCGATATTTGTAAAGCCAACGCCATTTGCCATGATTCGGTTGCGCATAATGCCTCGTACAGAATTGCCACCGCCAAGTCCTTCGTAGATAGTACGTTGCATGTATAACTGATTTAGATATGTATTGAGATAAAAAGGCGATTTGCCAGCCAGATCCAATTGAGCACCCAGCCGGTAAGCCAATGTGAGCCGATTAGGAATAAGTGTTATATACTGTCGCCAATTGACGTTTAATTTTAGATTGTTGTAATCTTTTTGTTGGTTGATGCCAGCATAATATGTTACGAAAGCGTCCGCATGGATACCGTGTCGGGGGTTCTGTTGACGGTCGCGGGTGTCGTAAGTAGCACCAAGGTGAAGATAAGGAGAGTCGCCACCGTCTTTTTCCGCTTCGGTTATATAGCCCAAAGCTACATAATGGTCAAACAGCGTAGTTGTCTCAGGAAGTTTGTTGTCGTCTTTGGCATAGCGGTTCAGTCTGTCCACGTCCACGTTACCCACGCGGTAATGTAGTAGTCCGATGCCTAAGTTCCAATACCAAGGAGAGGAGATTGTCCCTTGCAAGTCGATGCTGAATCTAAATATATCGCGTTGGTATTTATAATAAGCTCGCGACAAATAACTTGTTGCATTATCTTGAGCGTAGTCGGCTGTGTAATATGATGCGTAGCCGTTAAAACCATAAAAATCGCACATTAGGTCGGGCATATATGCGATATCGATGCTTAGCCGATGGTTGGGAATCAGGTATTTTGAGTCGTATGCAGCTCGGTATAATCCAAAGTGTTTGGATGTGGTTGCGGCTTCTGCGTAGAATGAATGTAAATAATCTGGGTAGGTAGAGCCGTCGCCAAAGTAATAGATGTTGGTAAGGGCACCAAATTGAAATCCAAGATCTTGATCAAACGCAATGCTTGGTAATGCTCCGAATGTCCATCCTTTCCTAACGTGAGCTGTGTCTTGCGCTGCAAGTTGCAACGTTGTGGTTAATGTTACCAATGCAAGAATGGAAAAGAGTTGTTTCATACGATATGATATTATGGTGTTCAATATCTAAAGGGGATTGTTGTTTTTGTAGGCAGTTGCGTAGGCAGTCGTTATTTGTTGTTTTTTTTCGAGTTATCGAAAAATCGAGCTATTGAGAAAGAATGTCACCGAAAAATCGAATCACCGAAAAATCGGATCATCGAAAAATTGAGTCATCGAAAAATCGAGTCACCAAAAAATCGAATCACCGAAAAATCGAATCACCGAAAAATCAAATCACCGAAAAATCGAATCATCGAAAAATCGAATCATCGAAACTGGGATGTATTATTTGTAAAAATTCTTTTCGTAAGCACAAAATTCTCCACGACCCAAGATGCACCGTTGCCACCAAGCTTTGATAAACCCTAATCCGTAACCGAACAATTGAAAAAATGCAGCTTCTATCGACAGCAATCCGATAACCACATTCTTATTTTTGATGGAAGCGTCAATGAATATCAATAAGCAGTATAGTACAATCGGCAACAATGTGAGCATCCAAAATTTCGATCCGATAATAAGCAGAATCAAAGTAGCAATAATCAATGCGATTACGCCAACGGTAAATGCCATAGGTAGGAGGTGAACCAATTTGAGTGTTCCAGGATGGCGCTTGGTAAGGTTGATGCGCGCAATGCCTGAATTAAATACTTGCTTGAAAAACTTTCGCATATCGGTTCGGCGTTTGTGCCATACCCAAGCTTCAGGAAAGAGCCTGCACTTATATCCTTTTTCAAAAATTCGGGTACTGAAATCTATATCTTCTCCAAAACGCATATTCGAAAAACCGCCTAAGTCATCATATACGCTGCGTTTGACACCCATGTTGAACGAGCGTGGGTAAAACTTGTCCAATTTCTTTTTGCCACCCCTGATGCCACCAGTGGTAAAAAACGATGTCATTCCGTAACTTATAGCTTTTTGGATAGGCGTAAACGAGTCGTGCGCTCTGTCGGGGCCGCCAAATGCCTCACACGAATCTTTGCTTAACTCTTCGTCGATAGATGCTATATAGGATGGTGGGATAACGCAGTCGCTGTCCAAAATAAGGACATAAAGTCCGTTGGCATGTGCAACACCGAAATATCTGGAGGGACCGGGCCCTGAGTTGTCTTTGTAGTGGTAATTGATGGTTAGCTGTTCTTCATATTTTTTGCAGATAGCTTCACACTTTAGGGTTGATCCGTCTTCAACAACCACAACTTCAAAGTCTTTGACGGTCTGATGGGTTAAACTATCAAGCAGTTCATCAACTTCGTCGGGTCGATTGTAAACAGGAATGATGATGGAATATTTCATAATAAATAGAAGAAATCTATAATTTTGTACTTCTGATTTTCTGTCGTCAGCTATCGTTCGCTCAATAACATGGATGTGTGTTAACTTCCGTAAAAATATAAAGCAGTTTTGGTACAGA
>JAGHVA010000215.1 GCA_018064565.1 Candidatus Colimorpha onthohippi | reverse complement strand
CCAAAGGTCTCTCCAAGGCACTCAAGAAGACCAATTTCAACGTCTATCGACTCAAGATTGCAGGCACCGCCTGGTTCTTCTCCGACGGCAAGCAATATTACAATTACAATATGTAGCGATGAATACGATGAAAAAACTACTCTCTATCATCTGCCTGTGCGCACTCTCACTGTTTGCCCGCTCGCAATGTACTACACAATACCCTACGGTGTCATACTCGTACAGCTCGGCAGGGATGTCCACGAGTGTGTCCAGCGTAGCCAGTTCCGACGAGTTCATTGCCTTCAAAATCGTCTTCTCCACCTCCAACTATTACCAGAGCCCATGGGTTGCCCTGTCGTCCAATACCGTACTGACCGATAGGTCTGGCAACGTGCTGCAAAGGATTTTAGGATGGTTTGTCGATGTGAACGGGGAGACTACACCACTGAATCTTGACGAACGATATTCACTCAATCCCAATACGTTATACACGATATACCTAATTTTCCCTGGCGTCTCCGCCAATGTGAACATGGTGGATATCGTGGAGCGGGTGTCGAACGGCTTTGCCTGGCGGGGCATCCGCTTCAACAACAGCCCCGCCTGCCGAGCATATTCCTCGTCGAGTGGCAGCGGGATCTTCGGCGGCCATAGCGGCGGACTCGATGACAGGTCGAGTTCCAGCTCGTCGGGAGGCTACGGCGGTTCCTACGGCCGAGGGGGCGGGATTGGCAACTGGTCGGGCTCCGGCTCTTCATCGTCCGGAGGCTCCTCCTACTCGTCGGGCGGCTATGGCTCTTCCTCAACGAGTGGCGACTTCGAGCCTACGGGGTCGGGCACCTGCTTCGCCATCTCAACCAACGGATACATGGCCACCTGCTACCACGTGGTGGAGAACGCCTCCAAGCTGCGCGTGCGCGGCGTGAACGGCGACTTCTCCAAGACATACAGCGCCAAGGTGGTGATGAGCGACCGAGGCAACGACCTCGCCATCATCAAGATCGACGACCCCTCGTTCCGCTCGCTCCCCGCACTGCCCTACTCCATCTCGTCGCGGCAGGCCGAGGTGGGCGACAACGTCTTCGTGGTCGGATACCCCCTCCGCGCCGTGATGGGCGATGAGTTGAAACTCACCAACGGCATCGTCAGCTCGCGCACTGGCTTCCAGGGCGACGCCACCTCATACCAGCTCTCCGCCACCGTACAGCCCGGCAACAGCGGCGGACCGCTGTTTAACAGCACTGGCTCAGTGGTCGGGGTCGTCAACGCCAGGCTCCAGGTGGAGAGCGCTACCTACGCCGTCAAGTCACCCTACCTGCGCACCCTCATCGAGTCGATGGACACGCCGCCCAGCCTCCCGCAGAGTTCCACCATAGCCACACTCTCGCTCTCCGAGCAGGTGCGCAAGATACGCAACTACGTCTATATCCTCGAAATACAATAACACAAAAAATAACGAACATGAAACGACTGATTTCCATCTTGATGGTGCTGCTTGCCTTGGGCGGCACGCTCCACGCCCAGAGTCACAAGGGCTACGAAAGCTTCAACATGCAGAGGGCCATCGCACACCTGCAGCAAGACGACGACGAAGGGGCATACAACTACCTCATGCGCGAGCTGGACGACAACCCCAAGAACGGCTACGCTCACCTGCAAATGGCATGGGTCCTGGCACGCAAGGGCTCATACCAGACGGCTGTAGATCAGGCCACCCTCGCCATCAAGTACATCCCCAAGGGCGACAAGGAGTCCGTGTGCCAAGCCTACGAACTGCGCGGGCGGCTGTACTATAGCCTGGAGGATTACGTGAGCGGCCTGAACGATTTCGACAAATGCGTCTCGTTCGAACCCGACAACGCCGAATACTATAACCATAGGGCAGATGGTTACAGCTTTTTGGATCAGAAAGAAAAAGCACGACAAGAGTCGCTCAAGGTCATCAAGCTTGACCCCAACAATGCAAAGGCACTCACAAGACTGGGCATCATCGCCTTTGGTCAAGAGAAATTCGAGGAAGCAATTCGCTATTTTGACAGGTCGGAACAGGTGACAACGGACAATTTCCCACTTTACCTTAGCCGCGCAACAGTGTATCTCGACCTGAAAAACTACGACGCGGCAGCTCGCGACGTGGTAAGAGCCCTCGCCTTGGACAAAAATCAAGACCGGTACCTGCAATGGATGGCGCACAACATCCTCCAGCATTCAAAGGAGTCGCTGATGAGCCGACTGATGATACAGGCCAACAAGGAGCCCTCCAACTTCTACTGGCCTTATCAAATAGGCATGTACTATCAATATTGCGACGACTATGCCATGGCTATCGAATGGCTGGCCAAGGCCAACAACCTGCAAGAAAGTGAGACTACCTTCTCCCATATCGCCCAATGCTACTACGAGTTGGGAGTTTTCGACCAGGCTCTCAAGGCCATCGACAAGGCGATAGAGCGCGACAACACATTTGCACCGTTCTATGCCACCAAAGCAGATATTTGCTACGAGCTGATGGGCGTGGACTCGTCGATTGCACTCATGGACCAAGCCATAGCCCTGGCACCGGAATTCGGGTGGTACTACCACCACCGCGGATGGCACAAATCGCTCAAAAAAGATTACGAGGGAGCCCTCGAAGACCTCACCGCAAGCGTCAGCCTCATACCCGACTATGCGTATAACTACTCAGTACGCGGAGATTGCTACCACCACCTCGGCGACGAGGCAAGCGCACGCAGGGACTATCGCAAGGCCATAGAGTGCGACACGATAGACAGCGTACCCACCTGCGCCTACTATGCACAGTATTACCTTGGAAATGAGGAGGAGGCCATACGCCTGCTGAACAAGTCGCTCGAAAGCAAGGAGAGAGGTGCCCACTACGACGCCGCATGCCTCTACTCCGAGATGGGAAAGAAGAATCTGGCACTGGAGCACCTGCGCAAGGCTTTCGAAGAGGGCTGGTGCCGCTTCCGCCACCTCGAACTCGACAGCGACCTCGACAACATACGGCAGGAACCGGAGTACAAGGTCCTGGTCAAGGAGTACAAGGCAAAGCACGAGGAGGCGGTTAGCAAAGTCATACGGCTATATTGACAAAGGATGGCACGACTGCCAAAGGACACCAAACAAAACAATGTCCTCATCCATAGGCGATGCCTTCAAATAATAGACACTGCTTTCGGGCAGTGTCTATTTTTGGATTATAGAACAACCATGTATAGCCTCCCCGACAAATGTATTTCTCCAATAAGAATAGAAATGGTACAAAAAGGAATAAGAGCGAAACGAAAAAAGACATACCTTTGCAAAAATTTCCAGCACCAACAAACATCAAAATCGCAACCGATGAAATACAACATCCAATTCATCAACGACTACCCCGTCATCCAAACTCGACAGGGCATGATGCTCATCGACCTCGGAATGCCAATCAGCTACTGCCCCACTGGAGAGATAGACTTTGGCAATGACACACACAACGTCGAAAAACAATTCCCTATGGATTTTAGCGTTGTAAATCGTATCATCGCCCCAGAAATAGTGGGGGTTATAGGCGCAGACCTCCTTAACCAGCAGAGCACACGCATCAACTATACCCTGCAACAACTTGAAACCAATTACCACGGAGATGACCTCGGAATTGCCACACACTCCTTTTCAATGACAGGATACTATGGCATAAAATTGAACATCGGAGACAGGGAACGGAAGGTGTTTATCGACACTGGGGCTCCCATATCCTACCTGCTCCCAAGAATCGCCCAGCAGTTCCCGTCAACACGCTCCGAGACTGATGCGGGGTTCTTCAACAACGGACAACAATTCCAGACCACCTTGCACCGAGCCACAACTGAATTCATGGGTCAAGAATGGGACATTGAATACGGAGAGTTGCCCGACACTTATTCCATGATACTCAGAATGCTACAGATTGACGGTGTAATAGGGAAACATTTCCTTGAAAAATTCAACATAACCATCCGCGACAATACCGTGCATTGCTCCCCAGTTGACGCATAGATACAATTAGAAAGACGAAAAGGACCTCACTGTGTGAAGTCCTTTTTTTTTGCATGCGTCCGCAGGAAGACTTTAGGCTTCAGGATTTAGACCATCAGCGTGAATATCGCTGCCCTTTACACTTTTATGACGACAAAGTGTTCGGAATATGCTTGTGGCTGTAACAAAATAAACCCCCGCCTGAGCCCACAGCATGAGATATTCGAACTTGACCTGCGAGAGGTCTGCTCCCATGGAGTTGATCCGGATAAAACCCTGAATTCCATGGGTTGATGGGAAGATATACGAGAAATATAACCAAAACTTGGGCATGGCTGCCTGTGGCCAAACCGCCCCAGAGAGAAACACCAAGATGACACTAAAGAAGATGCAAACCACTACACCTGTATCTCTCGCACGGACAAAGTTGCATATTGTCATGCAAAAGAAGATTGTGGCCAATAAAAACGGAATCAAAAACAAGACCAACGAGGAGATGTTGCCAATATGCGGCAGTTGAAATAGTCGTGGAAACAGCAACAACACAATAGCCGTCATTGGCACATAGATGGCAAAATAGGTCAACGCCCGGCCTATTACCACACGAAAGACAGACCTGCCACGCAAATGGATTGGGATGGATTCCACCGACAAGTTCTGCTCTCGAGAGGTTCCATACAATATTCCCATACCTAAGAATAACGTTTGATGGAGCACCAATATCAATAATGCAGGAATCAAGAAACTGCCAAACCCGCCATTGCTGATATATAGTTTGACATCATCGTACGGTATAGGTTCCACCAACTGCTCGGCATTCTCACCCGTAATACCAGTACGACCAAAACGGTCGGTCTCAATATGCTGAATCTCGTCCAACAACACCGCCGAGGCACCTGATAGTACACTACGATAGTAGAGAAACGAACTCATATCACAAAAGAGCGAAGCACGAGCCGTCTCCAAATGAGCAAGCCGATTGCCATAATCGGCAGGGAAATAAACGATACCGTTGATTTTCCGCATCCGCATCAGGGTTTGTGCTTCTTGAAGCGTATTACAATCATAGCAGACATTCATTTCGGGAGTAGCATCCAGTTTACGAATAAACCGCTGACTCTCCTCACAATGAGACTCGTCAACCACCGCTATAGGCAGGTTGCGAACCATCTCTCCGCTATAGACCGCCCCAAATATAAAAGGATAAAGCAATGTAGCAATGCAAAACAGAAGCACAACACCACCATCGCTAAAAATGCGACGAAACTCTATACAAGAAACATTCCAAATATCACGAAGATGCGACAACAAATTCATTCTAACATTTGTTTTATCAATGTTTTCTCTCCTCAGCATTTATATGGCAAGCCATATCGGCATGTTCTCAGCTTATTGAAGACATGACACTCTATTATTTATCTGCTTGCGTATCAGCATCATTCCAACAAAACTCATCGCTGTAAACGCCAACAGAACTACCAAATGTGGCAAATACTGCACGGCAGGACTGTCAAAATAGGCTACCTCTGAGCATGTGAGGTAATAATGCCGCAGAGGGAAAATAGCGCTAAAGCCTTGCATATAAGATGGCATGCTGCACACGGGAAAAGAGAATCCAGACATGGTAAAAGCAAGTGTGCCATAGATAGCTCCTATACAAACTGCTATGTGCATATCGGGCAACAACCCGACCAGAAATACCGCCATAGACTGCAATGCCACTATAAAAAGCACCGATGCTATAACCAATGTCCAGAAACTGCCCAAGAGTGTGAAATGGAAGAACCCAAAAAGCACGACATTGCCCATAATCATCAATAACGAAAACCAGAAAGTGTATGGGAATAGTTGCCCCCAGATTGAAGATATCGGATAATCACGCATCTCTCGAAGACGGCCAGTAGGCGATCGTTTCAGTTCGTTATGAATTACGAATACCGACATCAGCAGCGTCATCAACCCAATGATACCTGGCAACATTGTGGTTAGGATATAAGGCTGATAATTGGCTGTAGGGTTGGAGAGCGTATGGGTGTCCAGCTCGATAGGCTGTATCATGCCCGAGATGGCTTGATCGGTGTAACCTTTTTTACGAAGAATCTCCCGCTGCACAGCACCCGAAGCCAATCTGCTGATAGTTGCCAAACTCTTGTAGGTAAACGACCCTCCCAACAGATAGGTATTGTTGGCATAGAGGGCTATGTGGGGGCGTTTGAATGAGAGTATATCCGAGTAGGTACCTTTAGGGATTTCAAGAAATGCGAAAATCTCTTGACGCTGCATGGCTTGGCGCGCCTGAGAATGATTGTTATACACAGCCACAACCTCGACGCCCTGCGTTGCATTGATTTCATGACATAACCTACGCGAGAGGTAACTGGCATCGTGGTCAACTACAGCAATCGGCAGCCGTTCTGGCTGTCCCTCCGACATGAAAGTCAAAAAAAAGACATAACTAAACACGATGCCCAACGTGGTCAAAATCAGGTATCGCGGACGCTTTTTGATATGCCGTAACTCTAAATGTAAAGATTGTGCAAACCGGTTCATACTTACCGCACTATTATAGCAGTCATGCCTGGACGGAGATTGGGGATAACCTCTATAGGAATTGCTTTGACATCAAAACTCTTAACATCGTATTGCCCATTGATTTTGGTAGCCCGCCATGTGGCATACGAGGCCATTGCTTTGAGGTAAGAGACCTTAGCTTTATAGACCTGACTGCCCAAAGCTGGGATTTGCACCTGGATTTCAGTTCCTACGGTAAGTCCACCCAACATATCCTCTCTTACGCTGAAAGTAAACCATACGTCGCTCATATCCAATATGCTAAGCATAGGAGCACCCGTACCTACCAAGTCGCCACGTTTGGTAAATACCTCTACCACCTCACCGTTGTTCGGTGCCACTATATAGCGGTCGCGCTGATAGCTCTCCACCTCCGACACTGCGCCCGATGCCTGAGACACCAAGGCGCGCGCAGCGGCTTTGTCTTCTGCTCTTGCACCTTCGTTGGCCATATCATACTGCAATTTAGCGGCATTGGCTGTAGCCACGGCTGCCCTGTATTGAGCATCTACTTCATCATATTTTTGAGCAGAAATAACCTTTTTGTCGTAAAGTGCTTTGGTACGGTCGAGCGATTTTTTAGCAATATCCACACCAACCAATGCTTTCTGCCACATCTCGTAAGCCGAAGCCACCTGTTGCTGACGGGCACCTACCGAAGCTTTGTTGCTTTGTGCTGTGGCGGCAGCGCGGGCTGCTTGCGCCTGCTCCATCTTGGCATCTACCTCAGGACTGCTGATATAAGCCAGCGTATCGCCTACATTTACATAGTCACCCTCAGCAACATACACTTCCGCCAACCTGCCTGGCACCTTGTTGCTGACACGATACTCCTCCGCAGCCACCTCGCCAGTGATTAACTCTGGTTCTGGACGCAATGCAATAAAACCAACCAATAGTGTGATACCAACAATAGCAATTACCACACCTATACCTATCCACAGCGCATTTTTGTTGACCTGCGCCTCAGTGTTCTTATCTTCCATATTCTTTATAAATAATATTTTGTTTCGACTTTCAGCAGTATATGCTATTAAAAAAGACCCATGGCCTGACGCAGATAGAGATAACTCATACGGACTTCGATATCGGCGTCAATAACATCAGAATGAGCCGAAAGCCATGCTGTTTGCGCCGACAGAAGATCGCTACTGCTAATTAGACCTGCGGCAAACGACTCGCGCGCCAATTTCAAATTCTCGTTGGCATGCTCCAAATTGCTCTGCGCCTGACTTAACTTCTTGTTTGCCACCTCCAACTCATAATTAAACTGGTTGACTTGCAGCGTAATTTTACTTTTGGCATCTTCTAACTCTATCGAAGCCTCATTACGCTTATGTTTTGCCACTTTGAGTGCAAAGCAGGCACTTGGATTGCAGATAGGCACATTAACGATAAGACCTGTTGAGAACATGCCCGCTGTAGTCTTGTTATAGCCATTATAGAAATTAGGATTGGACACCATATAGGACGCTGATGCCAATATATTGGGTTTCAACTCGGCAGCAGCAAGTCGTACTTTAGCATTTGCAGCGCGCTGTGCCAAGTCCAACATCTTGATTTCTTTACGAAGCGAGAAGACATTGTCCATATTGATAGAAGGATACGACTCGTACGAGATCATAGACGAATCCTCTACTAATTGGAAATCTGCGTCCAGCGGCATCCCACACCGTTGTGCCAAAAGCATCTTTGCCAATGCCAATCCGCCCGAAGCCCGCGTAAGCGACATCTGCGCTTCGTTCAGTTTAACCCTTACCTTGGCTTGGTCGCCTTTGGTGGCCACCTCTGCTTCCAGCATAGCATCTACATCTCGATTAAGGTCGGTCAAGAGTGTGTGATACTGCTGCGCTAACCGCAGCTTATGCTGCAAAGAGATAACCCGCCAATAAGCTTCATCAACACTGATTAGGACATCTTCTCGCTGTTTGTCATACTGCAACCCAGCCAACTCGACAGAGAGTTGCGAAAGATTGTAGAACGCACGGAGTTTGCCGCCCACATATATTGGCTGAGACAAACTGACTGCGCCAACAAATATATTATGCATATCAAAATCAAGAGCATCTACTATTTCTTGCCCTATTCCATTCAAGTCGGACGCCAGCGACCCGCTACCCATCAGCTGCTGCAATGCCACCACAGAGGCAAGACTCAAATCACCATTTTGGAATAACGCCCCTACAAGATTGGTAACCTTTGGTGTAATCTTGTCCGACAAAGTAGTTCCTAAAGAAGAGATTCTTTCAGCCTGATTGTCTGAAAGGAGTGCTATATTTTTCTGATTCCATGTGTAAATACCATTAGCTGATATTTTAGGAAAGAATGAAGCAACAGCCTGACCGCGCAACGCTTCGGCCTCGGCGTTTTTTTCATGAGACAGTTTTATCTGGTTGTTGCTTTTCAAAGCCCTGTCGCGGCAGTCCTGCAAAGAGAGCGGCTGTGCATACAACGATGGGACAAGCACCATAAATACAAGAAATACACGTACAAAACGATACATCGAATAAGTGTAATTAAAAAAAACGAGGCACAAAGGTAACAAATAAACCTCTCACACAGCGACAAGAAAGCCCTATTCGACAAAACAAATACTTAAAAATCAAAAAAGGACACTTAAACCATCTAACAAAGCCCAGAATGCGCTTATGCACCTCTTCGGCATTTTTGCCGAAGCACCCTCTTATGCACTTCTTCGGCATTCTTGCCGAAGCACCCGCTTTTGCACCCATTCGGCATTTTTGCCGAAGCCCCCCACTTTTGCACCCCTTCGGCATTTTTGCCGAAGCCCCCACTTTTGCACCCCTTCGGCATTTTTGCCGAAGCCCCCGCTTCTGCACCTCTTCGGCATTCTTGCCGAAGCCCCCGCTTTTGCACCCCTTCGGCATTTTTGCCGAAGCACCAGCTTATGCACCTCTTCGGCATTTTTGCCGAAGCACCCGCTTTTGCACCCCTTCGTCATTCTTGCCGAAGCCCCCTCTTCTGCACCTCTTCGGCATTTTTGCCGAAGCAACAAAAAGAAAAATAAGATTGCCTATAACAACAAAAAAAGGAGGAAAGGCTTTTAAACCTTTCCTCCTTGCTTGGTAGGCTCAACCATTATATTTTCGCACCATTTTCTTGAAGATTTGGAGAAGATATGGGCATTACGGGAGTACATTCCCAACCCAACCAATCACATCTTTAATAGGTTTACATCCTTGGGACTATGAGATATTTTATAGCAAATCATAATTTAAGTATGTGTCAGTATACCATTTGCCCCAGTCTCGGAGAGCGGAATCCGAACAAGAAATAGCAGCATCTACTATTGTTGTTGGATGAAAAACAGAAAACAATACTGGGTCTACGATAGCCCTAAATTGCTTGAGTGAATTATTCAAGGCTATGTTGTCATGAGGTTTTACCACTGAAAAAAAGACCTTATCGTAATGGTATTCTTCTTGTGCTGCTTTAACCAATAGAGTATTACGCCACAATTGACACATTCCATCCATAAAGGGGCATCCATTTTCAGAAATATCCAAGTTCGGGAAAGCTTCGATGTATTTTTTTGTTAATTGCCAATAGTTGAAGTGCCGAGCATGACAGTAGTAGCAGTCTTCATTATTGCTCATTAGATGTTGTGCTGTGTAATTAGAGCATTTCGCTAACAACTCCTTATGCTTCCCGTTATGGATGGCATTGCATTGAGTGAATTCAGTTTCTGTCAGTTTATGTTCTACAAGCCAAAGGCAATGTCGATTTTCATTGTCAATATACGACAACGCAAAATCCGCATCTGTTCCTGCCGTTTTCGAATGGTCATTTAGTAATCCTTTTGAGCCATCGTTGGGTCTCGGATTATCACGCCAGTATTCAAAAGTAAAGCCTTCTGCGATGTGACTTTTATCGATACTTGCGATATCAGTTTTTACCGTTTTAAGAACGTCCACAGCACATTCGGACTCCATAATTGGTAAAAAAAGATTAATGCAGGCTGCTTGAGAACTCGCTACATGAGGCTGTTTTACGAATCGATGGAAACCAAATCCATGTTTTTCTTGAAGTTCAAAAATTTTATCCCGTATACCAGAGTAAAAGAGATTCTTTGAGTCTGATAAAAACACCGACTCGCCTGTTCCGAACTGTTTTTGCAGATGTTTATACATCTTCTCTTGAAATGCATTCATGTCTATATTTTGTATTTGTTGGCATTTTCTTTAATGATTATCCTCAAAAGACCACAAATTTTCCGTAAGGTGTTGTAATATACCAGAAAAAGTCGTATCTTTGCGA
>JAGHVA010000038.1 GCA_018064565.1 Candidatus Colimorpha onthohippi | reverse complement strand
GAGTACTATCAATTTCTCGCGCGACAAAAGTATGATTATCGATTTGGAAGACGGTTTAGAAACCTACAGTTTGGGCGATAGTTGGGGGGTGTATCTCTATGCCAAAAAAGATCGCCCATGGGGAACACTCGTTGGTACTGGTTTCCAATATAACGACAATGGCGAAGCACTTGTGGGAGCGGACGGTTTCCCATTGATTGCGCAAAATCAAGAAATCGGCAATGTGATGCCCGATTGGCTAATGGGGTGGAGCAACGAGTTTAGCTACAAGAATTGGAGCTTTGGATTTTTGCTCGACTATCGGCATGGGGGCGACCTGTTTAGTCAGACATTGATGTTTGGTGCCTATTCAGGTCTGCTCGATTTTACAGCAGCAGATGGTGTCCGCGAAAATGGAGCTGTGTTTGGTCAGAATATTTGCCCAGACATCACATTTGTTAACGAAGATGGATCGCCAAATACCACGGCGGTTGACCCTGAGGATGCGTTTATGTATTATTTCAATGTCAATGAGATGTCCGTTATTGATGGATCATTTCTCAAATTGAGAGAAATTCATCTTACCTATACGTTCCCTGAACGGTGGGTTAAAAAAATGCGCATCATCAGCGATGCCAAAATCTCACTTGTGGCCAACAACGTTGCCATATTGTGGCTTCATAAAAGCAACTTGGCAAAAATTGACCCCGAATCGCTTATTGGCAATTCTACCCAATCGATGGCATTTGAAACAGCCTACATGCCACAAACTCGTAGCATCGGTGTAAAATTGCATTTAGCATTTTAATGTATTTTTGTCTTTTGTATGTTAAGTAACAATTCAATTATGAAATCAATATTGAAATATACTGTGTTGTGTGCAGCCTTCTTTGTCTTGATGGGTTGTACCAAAGATTTTGATGAAATCAATACCGACCCAGACCGCCCCTCTGAGGTTCCGTTGGTTAATGTGCTTTCCAATGTAGAGGATTATATAGCATCGAACTTATATGGCAATACCTTCAATGCAGAAATTATTGACTTCGCTGGTGCTTTTGCACAGATGAGTGTCAACGAATACACATACTATCGTATTCGTGCCAGTTATGACAATTTTTATTGGTCCTATTTTTATGGTGTGATTTCTAATCTCCGCTATGTGCAACAGCAAACCAGTGCTAACAGCACGCTTCATGCAGCCGCTACCGTATTGGAGTGTCACGTTATGCAGCTGATTACCGATGTGTGGGGCAATGTCCCTTACTCTGAGTCTTGCCGCCTTGCAGAAGGTATCAGTACTCCAGCTTACGATAGTCAAGAAGATATCTACAAATCGCTCATTGTCCGACTCAAAGAAGCCTCGCTTGCGTTTACCGACGAAAATGACGACTTGCTTCCAGATGATTTGCTATTTCACGGTGATATCGATCTTTGGCGCCGTTATGCCAATGCGCTACGACTCCGCATGGCTGCACGAGTTGCTGCTAAAGACAAAGCTCTGGCATCTTCAGTGTTTGAAGAGGTGCTTGGCAACCCCGACCTCTATCCGCTGCCTGAGTCCAATAGTCATAACGTATTCTATACAGCTTGGAGTACCGACAATCCCGAACCGTGGGCCTACAACTTCGTAGGCCGTCCAAGCGATTATTGTATCTCGAAGTTGACCGTCGATATCCTGAAGAGTTTGGACGACCCTCGTCTGCCCGTTTACGCCTCCCCTTCCGATGCTTTCCTTTCGGGCGACTCCGACGAGCCTTACGTCGGTGGACAGAATGGTTTGAGAGTAACGCCTAATACTTATTTTATTTCGCACATCGGAAATCGTTTTGTGCATCAAACCGATTTTGGCGGATTTGCTCCGTTGCTCCGCTCATGTGAACCCTATTTTGCTATCTCTTACGCTGCCGCATTGGGTATCCCGACAGCTGGCTATACGCAGCAGTCGGCTTACGAACGCGCTGTCGAATTGTCAATCCTTGAAAACGAAATCCCTGCCGATAGCGTTGCTACCTATCTTGCTGGTGGTGGCAAGTTTGATGGTACACTCGAACAGCTTTTTACTCAGTGGTGGCTCTCGGTGTTTAAGAATGGATATGAAGCATGGAGCCTGTTCCGTATGAGCGGTTATCCAACGGGCAACATAGTAGCACCAGGCTCGATTTATCCTGGGCACAACACCCCACCTATGGCATATCCTTATCCGTCAAGCGAGCATGACCTAAATGGTGCCAATTATGCTATTCACGCTGCCTGTGAGGTTGATCAATTGTGGGGCAAGCAGATGTGGTGGGATGTGCGCGATACTATTCATTGATTATGACGAGGATTACTTGCCGAATGATATATCTTAATATTGCATGAATTGTCCTAAATTATTGACATTGCTGCTGCTTATCTTGTGTCATGTGGCTGTTATGGCTCAAACCAAGGTTAGTGGTGTGGTTATTGCCAAAGATGATGGCTTGCCTATGATTGGGGCAACCGTTAAAGTGGAAGGAACTTCGTTGGGCGCAGTTACCGATATCAATGGCCGTTACGAAATCAAAAATTTGCCCAAAGAGGCTAAGTCGCTTGTGTTTAGTTTTGTAGGCTACAAGTCTCAAACGCATCCGATAGCTTCGCAAGTAGATGTTACGCTGGCTCCAGCATCAGAAATGCTACAGGAGGTAGTGGTTACGGCTATGGCTATTGAACGCCAGAAAAAGAGTTTGGGTTATGCTGTCCAGGATGTCAAGGCAACTGAACTTACACAAGCTGCCAGTGTCAATGTGGCTGATGCTCTTCAAGGCAAGATAGCAGGTGTCCAGATATCCAAGTCTGGCGGAACGTTGGGCGCTTCACAACGTATTGCGATTAGAGGCAACTCCTCTTTTGGCAACAATGAGCCACTTATTGTTGTTGATGGTGTACCGATGGATAATTCATCTTGCAGTGTGGTGGGTCAAACTAATAGTGTCATAGACTTGGGCAATGCGTTAGGCGATATCAATCCTGAGGATATCGACAATATATCAGTCTTGAAGGGTGGCTCGGCGGCTATCTATGGTATGCGTGCAGGCAACGGCGTAATATTGATTACTACCAAAAAAGGTAAACGCAAAAACGACCAGGATCGCATGCAGATTACATACGATGGCAGTGTTACTATTGATAATGTCATCCAATTGCCGCGCTTGCAAAACAAATATGGTCAGGGAAATTTTGGGTCGGAATATACCTATAATAAGATGCGGGCAGAAGGTAGGTTTGTGAATCCAAATACTTCATATCAAGATTTTGCTACTGGTAATTATCAGGTTTATGACGACAATGGGGCAATTGTTGATGGCTTCATGTTGGGCTATGGCTATAGTTATGTAGATGGTATGGGCGGAGGCTTGAATGATGCCGTAGATGAAAGTTGGGGACCTCGGCTGGATGCAGGTCTTTCTATCCCTCAGTTTGATAGCCCCATCGTTGATGGTGAACGGCAAGCAACTCCTTGGATTTCTCATCCCGACAATGTCCGTGATTTTTTTGAAACTGGTCTTTCTCAGAGTCATCTATTTTCGATCTCCAATTCCAGTCAGCGGGGTCGTTACCGAGCCTCGTTTGGTTATACTGGTCAAGATGGTGTGGTGCCTAATACCAATATGCGTCGCTATAATTTTGGCCTTTCGGGTGAGTATAAATTCAACGATTATATCCTTGCCGATTTGTCGTTGCATTACACTCATACTGAAAATGATAATGCCTCTCAGTTAGCTTACGATGGAACCAATCCTATGGAACAACTATTTCAATGGTTTGGCCGTCAGGTCGATATGCGTAGCTTGAAAGATAATTACAAAAATCTCTCGCCCATTGGTACCCCCTACAATTGGATTTCGGTCTATTCTGCAAACCCTTATTATTTGGTGTACGAAAATACCAATCCTTATATGCGCAATCGTGTGTTAGCTAAGGGTAGTGTTTGGATTACTGCCAACAAATATTTGAAATTTGAAGGGCGGGCAGGATATGATATGTATCATACCACTCTTGAAAACAAAATTGCTTATACTACCCAATATATTCATGGACAATATTATTTGTATGAGATAGCTAACTATAACCTCAATCTTGATGGTATAGCTTATTACAACCGTACATTCGGCAACCTCTCTCTCAATGCTCTTGCAGGTGCCAATTTTTATGACAACGAATATTCCAACGCAAATTCAGGCTCATCAAAAGGCAGTGGGTTGGCTATTCCTGGCATCTATTCGCTCAACAATGTGGCTGGAGTACCTGTTGTGCTCTCTAAACACAGCCATGTGCGTTCCAATTCGCTTTATGCGAATGCTGCTTTGGACTGGAATAATCAAGTCTTTTTAGAAGGAAGCGTTCGCAATGATTGGCATTCCACTATCAACCGCTCCTTCTTTTACCCATCGTTGAGTGCCAGTTGGGTACTTACCGAAACCTTTCAAAATTGGCGAAGCGATGCCTTCAACTACTTAAAACTGCGATTGAATTGGGCTAATGTGGGTAATGCTACCATTGCATACAATACAGGCAATTATGCAACTTACCGCAATACCATGCAAATGGTTTCGATCTATTCGCTCCCCGTCCAGTTGTCTAATCCTGATTTGCGACCAGAAAATATCAACACCTCCGAGGCTGGTCTTGAGGCTGCTTTTTTTGACAATAGAGTCCGTTTAGATTTGGCAGCATACTACAAGACTACGAGCGATCAAATCTTGTCAATACAAGAGCCAGTCTCTACTGGCTATAATTATAAACTTATCAATGCTGGTCTTGTTCGGAATATGGGTGTTGAGGTCTCGTTAGGAGTGGAGATATTTCGCAACCAAAATGGTTTCAATTGGCGAAGCAGTGTTAATTTCTCACGAGACAAAAGCACGGTAGTCGAATTGGCTGATGGACTTACTACCTACACTATTGGAACTAAATGGGGTGTGTATAACTATGCCATTGTTGATCATGATTGGGGAACACTTGTAGGCCCTTCTCTCAAATATAATAGCAAAGGTGAGGCTCTTGTTGATGAAAACGGATTCCCTCTCATTGAGCAGAATCAGGAGTTGGGCAGTGTTATGCCCGATTGGCTTATGGGGTGGAGCAATGAGTTTAGCTACAAAAACTGGAGTTTGGGCTTCTTGCTCGATTTCCGCCATGGTGGTAAGTTTTTCAGCGAGACCACTTGCAACGGAGCTATCTCTGGTCAGCTCGCTTTTACTGCCGAAGGTGATATTCGCGAAAATGGAGCTATCTTTGGCAAAAATATCTTAAAAGATATAACCTTTGTCCACGAAGATGGAACTCCTAATACCACCGCTATGGATGCCGAGGACGCTTTTCAATATTACCAATTGGCATCTGGAATAGCAGTCGTGGATGGTTCGTTTCTCAAATTGCGTGAAATCCATATCACTTATACTTTACCAGAACGCTTGGTTAAGAAGTTGCATGTAGTCAGTGAGGCTAAATTATCTATAGTTGCTAATAATGTGGCAATTTTATGGCTCCACAAAAGTAATCTCGCCAAAGTGGATCCA
>JAGHVA010000223.1 GCA_018064565.1 Candidatus Colimorpha onthohippi | reverse complement strand
CTTCGCTATTTCCTATTCTATGATGTTATGTTAGTATAAATATTATCTGTTCAATGGCAAAAAAATTGGTTTATATAGTCGTTAATTATTGATTGAGGATACTTTCTTTTTGAAAAAAAATGATGTGTGTCAAACCACCAATGTATGTGGCAATCCACACGGTGTTTCCCTGAAAATCATAGCCAAGCACCCCCAACATACCAATAATGCAAGATGCATATATTTTTTGCAAATATACATTTTTTTTAGATTCTAAAATCTTGCACAAGCAAAGGTGCACCGACCAGATGGGGCAGGCTCGGTAGGGTGAGCGGCTGTTATTTCAGTGCTTTAAGGATGGCAAGTGTCAAGTCCCAGAATATCTGTACGGTTTTGATCTCGATGCGTTCGCCAGGAGCATGCACACCGCGTAGGGTGGGGCCATACGATATCATATCCATCTTGGGGTATTTCTCGCCGATGAGACCGCATTCCAATCCAGCATGGATGGCGCGGACAATCGGGTCGTGGTGCTGTAGCTGTTTGTAGGTATCTACGGCCACTTTCAGGATGCGGCTTTCGGGGTTGGGCGTCCAGCCAGGATAACCTCCAGTGTGCTCCACGGTAGCACCAATCAGTCGGAACGTGGCTTCCAGTTTTTGTGCAGCTGCCTGTTTTGCACTCGTTACCGAACTGCGTTGTGAGGTGGTGATGATGATGTTGGATCCTTGGATTTTGACTGATGCTAAGTTGGTGGAGGTCTCCACGAAATTGGGTATCTCGCGGCTCATACTCAACACACCGTGAGCGCAGGCCAACAGGGCGTCAACCAGTTTGTGTGTGGTCTCATCTGCGATGATGGACTGTGGTAGTTGGGTCGGTTTGATGCTGATGGTAGCATCTGGCTCTGTGGTGCGGAACTCGAATCGCATGGCATCACCCAGTTTGTTTATCAAGTCGCAGAGTGCATCTTCTTTATCAGCGGCTACGGTAATGGTGGCGGAGCCTTCGCGTGCTATGGCATTGCGTAGGTTGCCAGCATCAATA
>JAGHVA010000048.1 GCA_018064565.1 Candidatus Colimorpha onthohippi | reverse complement strand
CACAGACGATGTACAACGACTTCACTATCTATAGCTTAAGACCTAATAACACTGTTCTGTTCTGGGAACGAGCCTATTTATGTGTCAACAATTTAAGATATATCCGTAAGGTTAGTGGCGACAATAGCAACATAGGAGCTGCTGCTATAGTGCTTGAGTGTTACACTTTCCAAACTATTACAGATATGTGGGGCAATGTACCGTACTCTCAGGCAGCCAAATTGGAAGAGGGTATTGATCATCCAGCCTACGATAAGCAAGAGGATATTTATAGGTCGATATTGAATGAACTGAGGCAAGCTGCAGAAACGTTCGACGAGTCTAAACCAGCCATTCAAGACGGAGATTTTATCTTTTATGGCAATTTGAATTGTTGGCGTAGGTTCGCCAATGCTTTAAGACTTCGTGTAGCAGCCCGCGCAGCAGTCAAAGACCCTGCTCTGGCAGCGGCTGTGTTTAGTGAGGTATTGAGCAATCCTGATAAATATCCATTGCCAGAGCAGGTGGATCACGGTGCTATTTATGACGCATGGGACAACAATACCCCTGAGCCGTTAGCTTCAAACTATGCTACACGCAAAAACGACTATAGTGTGAGTGAGTTGATGATTGAAACTCTAAAAGAATTGAGAGATCCTCGTCTGCCTATTTACGCTGAGGTTACGCAAGCTTATGCGTCAGGTTCTTCTGCAGAACCCTACAAAGGTTATCCGACTGGACTACGAACGGTTGCCTTAGCATCGCAGGTGTCCCATATCGGTGAGCGGTTTGTCCACAAATCCGATCTGTTGGGCATCTCTCCCATGCTACGTGCTTGTGAACCCTATTTTGCTATTGCCTATGCTAATAGTTTGGGTATCCCCACTCCTGGCTTCGACCAGCAGTCGGCCTATGTTAAAGCTGTCGAACTTTCGTTGCTCGAAAACGGCCTGCCTTCCGATAGTGTTGACTCCTATCTCGCCCACGGAGGCAAGTATGACGGAAGCAAGAGCCAGTTGTTTACACAATGGTGGATATCGGTATTCAAACATGGTATCGAGGCGTGGAGCCTATTTCGCATGTCGGGCTATCCACAAGGCAATCATGTAGCTTCGGGCTCTGTCTATGTGGGGCATAATACCCCTCCCATCGCTTTCCCATACCCAACTACCGAAGAGTCGCTCAATGCCAAACATTGCGCTCCCGAGGCTGCCCGTCAGATAGATCAGTTGTGGGGCAAGCAGATGTGGTGGGATGTGCACGATACCATATACTAAGTCAATGGATTGCGATATTAACAGAGAGGGTTTTACTGAGGAGATAATCGGTAGATGGGCATCGGTATAATTGTTTGTCTTTTCGTCAAAGTAGGGTACTATACCACTATTTCTAAAAAAAATGTACTTTTGCATCCAATTTTCTTTGAATAAATAGCAGTGCAGATTTTGCATATCTGTTTAGTATATAATATTTTATTATCAAGTTTACCAAATGAAACAACTCATAGAGTGCGTCCCCAATATCAGCGAAGGACGCGACATGAACATCATCAACCAAGTTACAGCAGAAGTTGAGAAGATTGAAGGCGTAAAGCTCTTGGATGTAGATCCAGGTGCTACTACCAATCGTACGGTTATTACCTTTGTCGGCGAACCTCAGCCTGTGTGCGAAGCAGCCTTCCGTGTGGTAGCCAAAGCTTCCGAACTCATCGATATGCGTCAGCATCACGGCGATCACCCCCGTCAGGGTGCCACCGATGTTTGTCCTCTGATTCCTGTGTCGGGTATTACTATGCAAGAGGTAGTTGGTTATGCACACCAGCTTGCCAAACGAATTGGCAATGAGTTGGATATCCCAGTCTATTGCTATGAAGAGGCAGCACAGCAACCTGAGCGCCGCAATCTGGCTTATTGCCGTACGGGTGAGTATGAGTCGCTCTCTACCCGCTTGGGTACCGATGTTTGGAAACCTGATTTCGGTCCCAACTGCTGGAATCAGCATGTGGCTCAAACTGGAGCAACACAGGTCGGTGCACGCGATTTTCTCATTGCTATCAATTACAACCTCAATACAACTTCCACTCGCAGAGCCAATGCCATCGCTTTCGATGTCCGCGAAAAAGGTCGTCCGCAACGTGAGGGTGGCAAAATTACAGGCAAGCCGCTCAAAGACGCTGAAGGCAATCCGCTAATGATTCCAGGCACACTCAAGGGTACCAAGGCCATCGGTTGGTATATCGAAGAGTACGGTATCGCACAGGTGTCAATGAATATCACCAATATCAATGTCTCGCCTGTCCATGTCTGTTTTGATGAAGTCTGCGCCAAAGCAGCAGCTCGCGGTGTCCGTGTTACAGGTTGTGAGGTTGTGGGTCTCTTGCCCAAACGAGTCCTTATTGAAGCAGGTCAGTACTATCTTACTAAACAACAGCGCAGTCTTGGCGTCAGCGAAGACGAGCTGATTAAGATTGCAGTTAAGTCGATGGGACTTGACGACCTCAAACCCTTCAACCCTAAAGAGAAAGTTATCGAGTATCTTATTGCAGACCATTCTCAAAAACGTCTCGTAGATCTTACTTGTGAGGGATTTGCTGATGAAACTGCTTCCGAGAGCCCTGCTCCTGGTGGCGGGTCGGTTAGCGCCTACCTTGGTGCATTGGCAGCATCGCTGACTACTATGGTCGCCAACCTCTCATCACACAAACAAGGGTGGGACGATCGTTGGGAGTTCTTCTCTGATTGGGCTGTCAAAGGTCAAGCCCTCAAAACCGAACTCATCGCTTTGGTTGATGAAGATACTCAGGCGTTCAATAGGATAATGAATGCTTTTGGCTTGCCTAAAAAAACTGATCAAGAAAAAGCCGACCGTACAGCTGCAATACAGGAAGCTACCAAATATGCTACCGAAGTACCTTTCCGCACTATGCAGAAATCACTTCAAACGTTTGATTTGATTCGTGCTATGGTAACTGATGGCAACCCCAACAGCGTTACCGATGCTGGTGTTGGCGCTTTATGTGCTCGTAGTGCCGTCATGGGAGCTTACCTTAATGTCAAGATTAACGCCTCTTCAATCAAAGATATGGCATACAAACAAGATATTCTGGATCGGGCGGATAAGATAGCAAAACAAGCTGAGCAGTTAGAAGCAGAATTGTTGCAACTTGTAAATCAGAAAATTGGCTAAATAATACAGCGGGGTCATCTTCGACCCCTCGAAACATCGAAATATCGCCCCCTCACCCCCTCCCCCTTCGAA
>JAGHVA010000228.1 GCA_018064565.1 Candidatus Colimorpha onthohippi | reverse complement strand
CAAGCGAAGCGACGCCTTGGGTAATGCGTATAGTTTGTGTACATCCGCCCTGTAATGGCAAAAGTATTGGTGTTCAATGTATTTGATGAACTTTTGCCCTTTCAGGGCGTTCAGTCTCAACACCAATCTAACACCCAGGGTGTCGCTTCGCTCTGCCCTGGGCTATGTAGGTATAAGCCTTTCAGGCTATAGCTATCCCTGCTCAACTTCGGCACTGTCTTTGCCCAGTTATGTAGGTATAAGCCTTTCAGGCTTTATCTATCCCTGCTCAACTTCGGCACTGTCTTTGCCCAGTTATGTAAGTATAAGCCTTTCAGGCTATATCAATCCCTGCTCAACTTCGGCACTGTCTTTGCCCAGTTATGTAGGTATAAGCCTTTCAGGCTATAGCTATCCCCGCTCAACTTCGGCACTGTCTTTGTCCAGCTATGTGGGTATAAGCCTTTCAGACTATATCTCTAAGCCAAGTTCTGTACCACTTATCTGTCTAAGTCAATGAGTTTCTGTAAGTTTTCAAACATTTATCTGGACACTAACGTTTCTTATTGTATAAGATTGCTGTAGGGAGTCCAACGGGATTTATACATTTGCACACTTTGTTGTGGTGTAACAATCTGGGTGGTGTTTTTTAGTGATCCAAATACGTTGCCTTCAATTTGGGGTGGCTGCGGAGCTGCAATGGTGATGCGTTGTAGTGCTGTGCAGCCAACAAATGCGTTTGCTTCAATTTCTTGCAATGTAGAAGGCAGTGTTAGCGTGGATAGTTGGGAGCAGCCTTCAAAGGCATATTCGCCAATCTCGGTGGTGCCTTCGGGCAATGTGATTTGTTGCAATTGATTGCATCGGCTGAAAGCCCGTTCGCCTATCTCGTTTAGCCCTTTGATTTGGATTGCGATTAGCGATGTGCAACCAGCAAATGCGTTGCCTTCTATATCCTGGAGCGTTTCAGGAAGTTCCACGCTGGTCAGTCCAACGCAATTTCTAAACCCATTTTCCTCAATATCGGTAACGCTGTAGGTCTTACCTTTGTGAGTAACCGATGCTGGAATTATGAGGTCCCCTGCTGTTTTGCCTTTGCTTTTTACCGACACGTTCCATCCATCATCGTCAACGATACATTGTAGCTGTTGTCCATTGGTAGTGGCTACTGTAAAGCGTTGTCCGCACGCTTGTAGTGTCATTGCGAACACAACGGTTAAGGCTAAAAGAAGATGTCTCATAATAGTGTGTGTATTTGTTTACTAAAAAAAACAGTATAAACGATGAGTTATACCTATTTGGGTGAATAACTGATATTTGTTCAATCTATTGTGTTTTTATGGAAAAATGATGCTAACATATAGGTACGAATGGGGTAGAGGTTCGGCATACCAAGTCTCTACGCAGAACTCGATTGTGTCGTATTGCGCTTTTTAGCACATGCGGATATATAAGTTATCAACATTTTTATTGCTGAGCGTGGTGCTTGCAAATCGATTTTTGCATTGATTGTATCTTGTTGAAAAATAACGAATACGTTTGCTGCAAAGAGGTATATGCTACGATTCTGTTTTTCTATTGTTTTTTTTGTTAAAATATTTTGATTGTTAAAAACTTTTTTGTATTTTTGTAGGATTGGAATTTTTGTATAATACACATATATATGAGTTATAACGTATTGTCTGTTAGCAATATGAAGAATTGCTATGTGAGGTATATTTTGTTGATGTCGGTGTTGATAAGTGTGTTGGCATTTCCGCATCGACTTTTGGCGCAGCAGTCGTTGCGATATTATGAGTTGAAAGAGACTGGCGAGGACCAGACGAAGTGGATTGAATTGGACAATCCGACGGTGCTCTCGTCGGGGTGGGGCAATTGCAATACGTGTGCAACTCAGGTTACGGATATCGGATTTGCGTTCAAGTACGGTTCGACAACTGTCCATCAGTTTGCAATGAATACCGAGGGGCAGGTAACCATGGGTAGTTATGTCCCTGGTGCGGATGATTGGCATTTGCCACTGGCTCAGTATGGGACGAGTTCGAGTAGTGCTCAGAACGAGTTCAAGATTTCAGTTTTTGGTCACGATAGTTACATCCGTCCTGATGTTGGCGACTATTTTAGTACCCAGTTGGTAGGTGAGGCTCCCAACCGTGTCCGCGTTATGGAATTCCGTACACGTTATTACGATGCAGCACACTATTCTTACCAACCATGGGAAAACTATGTTATCAAGTATCAGTTGCAGTTGTTTGAGGGTACAAACGAAATCAGGATGGTATATGCGGAAGTCCCGGCAGCCAATGTTGGAACCAATATGTATTACCAAGTGGGTTTGCGTGATAAGTTTGATGGTGCTTGGGAGGTTTTTTACATCGACGAAAGCCATACGGCGCATTATACTCGTGCCAACTTTCTCGATAGTCGCAACGCCAACAACTGTTGGCCTGGCTCGTGGCGTTATTACAGCATAGCACCTATCGCCGCGCCGCCCATGCATGTGTGGTTTCGTGACGTGAAGCCCAATCGGGCCACCATCGCTTGGGACAGAACCACCAATGCGGTAAAATGGGAGCTGGAGTTTGGCAAGGGAGCCTATGGCGATGCGGGCAACACTCGTCAGGTTGTTACCGACACATCGAGGTTGTTTGAAAATCTTGACCCCGAAACGGAGTACCATGTATATATAAAGACCATCCTTGCCAATGGTGATGAGTCGGAGTTGCTGGACACGACGTTCATGACGGCATGTGCCGCTATCAGCCGCAACGACATGCCGTGGGGCGAGAATTTCGACGAGTTCGAGTATGTGGATGGTTATATCTCAACCAACCAGAATTGTCCTGCCCAATATACTGGCGACCATCACTACCTGCCGCGTGGCTGCGAGTATGGCGGTATGTATTATCCTAATATGAACACCACCAATGGAAGTTCTTGGCCGCAGGTGTTCCTGACCAAGGATCCCACCTTGGTGTACAGTGGCAATGCCATCGTGTTGCGCGCACCCTCGTCGCAGTATCAGAACGTCTATTCCGCCATGGTGGCGCTGCCTCGTTTCGAGGTGCCGCTGGATAGCCTGCGTATCTCGTTCTACTATCGGTTGCGCAATGCCAACGAGACGGGTATGCCGTTGCAGTTGGGCTACCTGTCGGGTCCGGCGGACAACCGGGTGTTCACGCAGATTGGCACCAACTTTGCGGGTGTCAATTCCATGACGTACGCCTCGGTGGATTTGAGCAAGTCGGGTCTCGACTTCTCGGGCGATGTGCAACTCTGTTTCCGTGCCCTCTCGAAGGTGGAGAGCAACACCGAATACTATATTACTATAGACAATATAGTGGTGGAGACAGTGAAGAGTTGTACGCCGGTGGAGAATGTGAGGGTGGTGAGCGACAATGGCGGAAGCGTTACCCTGACGTGGGATGCTTCTGCCGGTGCCCGCTACTATGTGCTGCACACGGTGGAGCATGATGTGGCACCAACTGCGGGTGTGGGTCAGTGGGACACGGTGTATAGCAACCGTGCCGTGCTTAGCGGACTTGCCGGCGGCGTGCTATACGATATATATATAAAGAACCAGTGCGATGTCAACGCTTGTGGCGACAGCACCAAGATCAGCGTGCGTCCGCAGTGCTACGACGTGCCGCTGCCGTGGTACGAGAATTTCGACGAGCCTGTCTCGGACGAATATCTCACCACCGACATGTTGACGGCGCCTGCCAAGTACAACGACTGGAACAACCCGACGGGCGTGGGACATTACCTGCCGTCGTGTCTGCGTTTCACGGGCCGTTCGCTCACCACGAGCGACTGGCCGCAGGCCTACGTCATCCATGGCAATCAGGTGCAGTACAACTATCCTGTGGTGTACCATGGGCAGTCGCTGATTTTGCGCACCAATGGCGACGACAAGAAGATGCTGTTTGTGGCATTGCCCAAGTTTGAGGTGCCGTTGAACCAGTTGTCGCTGAGTTTTTGGTATCGTTACCGACATGGTGATCATTACGGTAGCACGGCTACCATGGCGGTGGGATATATGGCTAACCCAGACGACACCAGCAGTTTCTCGGTGCTGTTCAATGTCGCCAAGACCAATGAGTGGCGCAAGCAGGTGTATGACTTCGGCAACTATGATGGACGTATCCCTGAGGGAGCGGTCATCGCCTTCCGCTTCGACGGCGAAAGTACCGACTGGCCGATGGTGATCGACAACATCTCGGTGTCGGCGTCGCGCTGCGGCAATGGTCAGCGTTGCGACGCCCCGCAGCAGTTCGCCATGACGGGGCTTACCGACCAGACGGCAACCCTGAGTTGGACGGCATCAGCCAATGCGCATCATTACACGGTAGAGTACGGTGCCAGGAATTTCATTCCCGGCACGGGCACCGTCATCGATAATATCGAAGGCACGTTGGTTTCTATTCCCGACTTGACGGCAGGCACCAGTTACGATTATTACTTCACGGCGCAGTGTGCTTGCGACGGCGGTTACATACCTTCGCCCGTCGAGCATGACACGTTCCGCACCGCCTGCGTGGCGCAACTGCCCTACGAGGAGAACTTCGAGAGTTACAACGATGCCGCCTACTATCGTCTCGGTCAGTGCGACCCAGGCAATACCACCGCAGAAGGCACACCGTTGAAGAGCATACCCTGCTGGACCTATCGTGGCCTCAACGACTACGACTACATCCTTAACACCTATTTTGGTAGGATATGGATTCAGGGCACTGGGTCGTGGGCTTACAACAGCAGTCACAGCCTTGTACTGCAGTCGCACTATGGAGCGCAACCCATAGCGGTGCTGCCCTATTTCGGCGTAGGAGCCGACAGCCTGCGTATTAGTTTCAAGTATCGTCAGTACGACTACCGCGAGTATGGCGAGCCCTACTTGGGGGTGATGACGTCGCCCTACGACGACGGAAGTTTCCTGCCCCTGATGCGGTTGAAGAGCATGAACTGGGTAGAGGTCAACGGACTCAACCTTGCCGATTTCGGCATTGATGGAACGAAATACAAGTACATCGCCTTCCGCAACAGGTACGATGCCATTGTGGGAGACTATGACAAGGGATACATATATATAGATGATATAAAGGTGGAGCGCAACTACGGATGCTCCGCCCCTGTGGCACCTGTTGATGAGATAGTGAACGTAGAAGGCGACAAGGCCACGCTGCGTTGGCACAGTTATTGCCCCGAAGCCACCGCCTTTAAGATAGCCTACGGCGAGGCAGCGACATTCGACATCAACAACCCTGCCACCTATACCGTTGTCGATGCCACGGGCAGCGAGAAGGTGCTGACGGGGCTGACTGCCAACACACAATATAAATATAGTATGAAGTCGGTGTGCGGTGGCGGCGAGAGCGAGTGGGGCGTGGTGCAGCAGTTCGCCACCACATGTGTAAAGACATTGCCCTACGACGAGGACTTCCAAGAGTTTTCAACATTCTCATCATGTTGGCATTATAATTGCAATGGTGGTCATGTTGCTACTACAATGCCTACCTGTTGGTCATTTCCCGATAACGATTATTATAATTCGCACACCGATGCAAATCATTCGCCATCAATGTATTTGACCAATCAAATAGGATATCCAGAGAGTGGCGACAGACGCTCGTTGGCGTTATATACATATAGTTTTGCTTATACTAATCCTGCTGTGGCTATAATGCCAGCAGTCGAAAAACATTTGAGCGAGACCTCTATTAGTTTCTGGTATCGCGGTAACCATGATCACTTTAATACGGCATTATTACAATTGGGCGTAACAACATCGCTGACCGATACCAGCAAGTTCCGTCCGTTGGTGTCGAAGTATGACTATACTACAACATGGACCAAGAAGACGTATGATTTTTCGCAGGCGGGTCTCAGTCCCGATACTACCTATTACATAGCGTTTAGATTAGTGCCCACTGCCAATCACTACTATTATCATCATGCTTTTATCGACTCCATACAGGTCTTCACCAACCAGGAGAAGCCGCAAATGAATGTAACCTCGGCATGGTCGGCGGAATACGGCCAGTTGTGTGCACAGGCTAACTGGAACAAGGCGTGCGACGGTGCCAACTACACGTTGCAGTACAGTACCACCGAGGACTTCAGCGACGGAGTCGTCGAGGTTACGGGCATTGGCACCAACAGCCATATAGTCCGTGGCTTGAACAACGGCACTTGGTACTGGTACCGTGTGAAGGCGGACTGCGGCGAAGGCGCTGGCAGTTGGAGCAAGGTGTGCAAGAGCTATGTCTATCATCAGGATTTCGAGGGTGAGCATGGGTGGCAGATTTACAACCAAGAGGACTACAAGGACTGGTGGATGGTGGGCAGCCATCCCGATGCGGTGCACGGCGGCAACAAGGCTCTGTATATCACCAACAACAGCCGCGACTACAAATACACCACCGCCGCAGCTGTCTATATGTACTACGACTTGCCGCAGCGTCTGCCCGCCGCCAACTACACGGTGCGCTACTATTGGAAGAACTACGGCTGGAACAACTGCTCTACGTGCGACTACCTGAATATGAACCTTGCCGCCCAGAGTGCGGGCTTCGCCTACAACATGGGCTACGACATAGGCCGCAACCTCTATCTGCAAAACACATGGCAGTACAGGACGCAGAAACTCGACCTCGCCGAGAACGACTACCGTATTGTCGCCTACTGGAATAGCAACGACACCTATTGCGACGGTGTGCCGGCGGCTGTCGATGACATCGACCTTTATTACACCCCCTCGGCGCCGTCGTGTGGCACGCCCACCGACCTTACCGTGGTCGGCACGGGTTGCGACAGTGCGGTGCTGCGCTGGCGCGGCTATGTCAGCGACGAGGGGCTCACCACCGCCACCAAATATGTAGTGATGTATGGCAAGCCCGGCTTTATAACACCGGAGTTTACCGACACCGTAATGGTTACCGATGGCTCCAACGTGGTTACCCACACGTTGCGTAACCTCAATATGGGTACTCGCTATGCCTATACGGTCAAAGCTTATTGCGGGGTGGTGAATGGCTATGGCGAGCCTTGCAGCACGAAGGTGGAGTTCCAGACCACCTGCGGCAAGCACGCCGTGCCGTATAGCGAGGACTTTGAACGTTGTGCTGCCGACTGGGGAGCCAGCTGCAGCGATGGCTGGGGTCAGAACGATAGGGTAACAACCGACAACTGGCCCAACCACCGCATCGCCCATTGCTGGACACTCAAGGGTGTGGATGCCGCCGCCGGCGATTGGTGGAACGCATACGCCCGTAGTTACCTGTTCTGCCCCGGACGTAACGACGAGTACAACCACAGCGGTTCCTATTCTTTGATTTTTATTAGCCGCAACGCCCATCAGGACATCACCGCTGCGCTGCCGGAGTTTGAATACAGCCTCGATACGTTGCAGATGAGTTTCTGGTATAAACACAGACCAGACGATAATGTGGCTTTGTCTGGCCCGCAACTTGAGGTGGGTTATATGACCGACCGTAACAACCCCGCTACATTTGTGCCATTGGCTATAATACCTCGATATCAAAACTCATTTAAGCAATATACCATCAATTATGCCAAGGCTGGTGTCTCTTATCCTCAAGGGGCGGTCATGGCGTTCTGTTGTCCGATGACGGGCTCCGACAATTATCATAGGCGTATTATGATAGATGATATTGAGGTCAATTTTGTACCATCGTGCCCAGAGATAACACACCTCAAAGTTGCCGACAAGTTGCCTTCGGCGGTCGTTTTGAAATGGGATAGCATACCTGGTGTGACGCAGTATCGCATAGAATACGATGTGCGTGGTTTCCAGGAGGGTACGGGTCGTTATGTGGTTTATACCAGCCACCCGTGCGATACGTTGACGGGTCTTTCCATCGCCAATATCTACGACTTTTATGTCTCTGCAGTAAAGGATGGCGTTGCCTGCCCCACTACCATGATTAGCAGCCGTTCTGGTTGTTCGCCTCGTTCTCTGGAGACACCATACGTCGAGGCAATGGAGAATCCGAGTTATATAGTAGGCGGCTATTTCAGTGATAACACCCACGACTGTAGCGGTTGGAAGGGCAATTATCCGTTGCAGCAGTTACCATATTGTTGGGAGCAGCCCACCATGCGTGAGACGTGGCAGGACTACCAGCACGTCTTTATTTATCGTGCACATGGTAATAATGATCAGGGTTATACATGGAGCCTTGAATACCCAGCCTATACCAGCGCCTTGACGTTCCGTGTTAGCGATTTCAGCAATGCGGCTATCGTTACCCTCCCCGAATTCGAGGTGCCAATCGATTCGTTGAAGGTCAGTTTCTACTACCATCTAAGCAATGGCACCGAGAACAACAACCGAATGGATTTCGGCTACATGTCCGACCCCAAGGATCCCGGCACCTTCGTGGCGTTGGCTACCTATCGCAACAACCGCACCGAGCAGTGGTACAAGGAGGAGTTCGACATGAGCCAGTATGGCTTGTCGGCGCTGCCGGCGGGTGCCAAGGTGGCGTTCCGCTATTCCGCCATCAACTACGACCGCGTGTTGGCACTCGACAGCATCGTCGTTACCAAGCTGCCGTCGTGCCTGCCTCCCACCAACGTAACTATGGCTGGCACCAAGGCGAGCAATACGGTTATCAGTTGGGACTACAACCACAATGTCTCGGGCTACCGTGTGGAGTATGGCCTCCATGGCTTCGAGGTCGGAACGGGCACTGTAATCGACATTGACGACAACAACACCACGCAGCTGATGCTGAACCTCTATGCCGGTTCGCTCTACGATTTCTATGTTTACAACAAGTGTGGCGACCAGTACAGCGATGTTTCGTTCCAGACCTACCGCACGCCGTGCAGCGGTGCCATACCGGTGCCGTACCGTGAGGATTTCAACAGTTACACGTTGGATATATCCAACCGTTCGGACGACCCGTCGGATATTCAGGCTCCCAGCCGCGAACTGCCCTATTGCTGGCGTTTCAGCGACCTTGCCACGCGCAGCGACTGGCATGGCAGTTACCGCCAGGCCTCCACGCCCAAGGTCTATCTGACGCGTGCCAACACCTTCGCCGTCGATGGCAACGCCCTCGGTATGGCGTCGGGCGACGGCAAGACGCTATATGCCATGTTGCCGCTCTTCAACGTGCCGCTCAACAGGCTGACGTTCCAGTTCGATTTCCGTGCTTTCAGCGACTATTGGGGTCAGACCACCATTGGTTATTGCACCGACCCCGCCGACCCCGCTGGCACCTTCGTTCCAGTGAGCGTGCCTATTACCCGTACCTCGTCGTTCGAGACCATACGCCAGTCGTTCGCCAACGCTCCTGAGAACCAGAATTGCTACATCACCATCAAGCACTGGGCCACGCACCAGTGGCACAGTTACAACTCGATGTTTATCGACAACGTCGAGGTCTATGAGAGCGAGCCGTGCGGTATGCCCAAGAACATACGGACGTTGGGCGGTGTAACCTCCACGGAGGATACGTTGGGCTTCGTGTGGGATGCCGTTGAAGGAGCGACGGGCTATAAGGTGGAATATGGCCGCAGTGGCTATACCCTGGGCTCCGGCACCATCAAGACCGTAGAGGGCAACACTCCGCACATCACGCTTACGGGCTTTGAGCCGGCGCGCAAATACGACATCTGGGTGAGTGCACGCTGCGCCAACGGAGAGTACAGCGATCCAGCCAAACTCTTCTTCGTGGCTCCTTGCGGCACGTTCGACGTACCTTACGTCCAGAATTTCGACAGCTATACCGACTTCCCGCGCCACCTCAACACCGATTATGGCGACAGTTACAACCAACATTGGTATGCCACCTATTTTGGCTATAACTACGATTACATGCCGCAGTGCTGGGGCTTCTCGGGCAGGATTTACTCCACGTTTGAGGGTACTACCGACAACGAGACCTATCCGTACATGACTACCTATTGGAGTGATTGGAACGGTCACCCATGGGGTATGTCGTTAGGTCTGCACACATACGCTTATCCTACGCAAAGCATAGGCTGTATGCCGAGGTTCAAGTATTCGGCACAGCAACTGAAGATAAAGTTCAACTATGTGTTGCGCAATTCGGGCAACAGTGTCTATTCGATAGGTGTGATGACCGACCCGTGGGATGAATCGACCTATACGCCGTTGGCGGAGTTGCCGCGCAACTGCAACGAGTGTTGGATATGGGATTACACTATCGAGGATTTCGGTGCTTTGATGCCTGAAGCGATGCGTAACGACGAAAGCACCTACTATTACATCGCTTTCCGCGACAAATCGACTACCACCACGCAGACGAGTCTCCAGATCGACGATATTCGTCTGGAGTTGATTCAGGACAACAACACCGACATCGTCGCCTATGCCATCAACGGCATCGCTGCCGAGAACCAGCAGGTCGAAATAGACAGGGAGAACCATACCGTCAGTGTGCTGCTGCCGGCTGGTACCGACCCGTCTGCGTTGGTCGCCGATTTCACCCTTGGCCATGCAAACGCTACAGCCAAGGTCGGCGGCGTGTTGCAGGAGAGCGGCACCACCGCCAACGACTTCACCTCGCCTGTAACCTATACCGTCATAGCCGAGAACCCAGACAGTACGCAGGAGTGGGTGGTTACCGTTACCGTCCCCGCCTGCTCGCAGCCAACTGATTTTGATACGACGTATGTGGGTCGTCGTCGCCTGACCTTCGCTTGGCAGAATGCCAATGCCGAGGTGGCGCACCAGATAGTTTTGTGTCGCACCGCCCTTGACGACGATGCGCTGGCAGCAGCCGACAAACGCACTGTCGCCGCCGGAGTGTATGCGTTCGACACCGTTGGTCTGGATAGGAATACGCACTATTACGCCTATCTGCGTAGCGTGTGCGAGGGCGAGCAATACTCTGCGTGGGTGCCGTTCGAGGTCACGACTGCCGACACCATATCTTGCGACAACGTTACATACGATTACTCCAACCAGTTGAATCACTGGGATTGGCCAAGTTACTGCTATCCGTTTGTGGCAAGCGAGTACCGTGGCTATACGCAGGAGATTTACCAGAAAGCCATGATGACGCACGAGAGCGGCTATATCGGCTCCATCTCGTTCAACTATGTGGGTGGATTCGAGACGCCTCGCGACATTACCGTGTATATAGGCAATACCAGTCAGGAGCGCATGACGGACGGCTGGATTTCGGTCCACAATATGCAGAAAGTCTTCGAGGGAACCTATCGGTTCTACAACCAGGACGGCCAGGGCTGGTGCACCATACCTTTCGACGATGAGTTCTACTACGAGGGCAGAAACATTGTGGTGGCTGTTATGCACCACTACAACCCAGCCAACAGCGGTGTATATCACGATGGCAACTATCGTTTCTACTATACCGGGAACACCAACACCGCTGACCCGCTCAACACCTACCAGCGTGTGAGCCGCTACTCCACCAACGACCTTGCCACATGGAAGCTGACCTTCGACGGCAATGGTATGCCGTTGGTGAACAACAGTGTTGTGGGTACGTACGTTGAGAGTTATCGTGCCAACGCTCGTTTCAACTTCTGCGATTTCGCCGCCAAGTGTGCCGAGGTGAAGGACCTCGTTGCCACCCGCGATGCCGAGGACAGCACCTCGCGCATCAACCTTGCGTGGCGTTTCGACACTGCCGACTATTTCGGCGGTTTCGACGTGGTGGTGAGCAAGAGCCGACTCGACAATGCCGCCCTTGTGGCTGCCATAGCCTCGTCGGTGGATGTGGAGTCCGCCGGGCAGTTCGCCACTGGTGGCGCAGACGTCAAGGTGGCGCATGTTACCACCGAGGCTCGCAACCTCTCGCTCTCGCTCACCGAACTCAGCGAGAACACGCCATATTATATATATGTGG
>JAGHVA010000206.1 GCA_018064565.1 Candidatus Colimorpha onthohippi | reverse complement strand
ATCAAATATGCGACACAGATACGCGCACAATCATAACTGCCATCAACAACTGCAATCGCAATTCTGTAAAAGGGTTGCTTTTTGTGCCGTTCAGTCCCGATGTAGAAAATGCAGCACTCTCGCTGGCTCAAGCGGGTATTCCTGTGATTGCGATGGATTCTCCGATGCAGAATGCAGAGTTGCAAGGTGTCTGCCGTGCGGAGGTTCATACCAATTGGGTTCATGATGTGGACACAATGTTTCGTATAATGACCGATTATTGTGATGTAGAAAACACACTTATTGTTGGCCAGAACACCACTCCAGCATCAAAAATTCGTTATCAGGGAATGCAAGCAAAGGCAGGACTTGATTTCCATGGCATTGCCATCAATCTTTCTGAAGGAGATCCTGCTGATACAATTTGTAGCTATTTGCGCGCTAACAACTACATAAATGGTGTGATGATTTTGAATGCAAGTACGCTCACACCTAATGTTTTCGACAATATTGCGGAGCGATATACGCTTTTTGTGTTTGATGAGAATGAGTTGGTTCGTCAGAATATTGGCATATTTAGAGCTCGTCTAAGCCAGCAACCAGTTATGCTTGGTGAAAAGGCAATGGAGGCTTTCTTTACCGAGCCAGAATCAAAGGTTGTTTATATCCCAAGTTTGGTGTATAAAAGTACAAGACCAGAATAACATTAAGTGCGAATTGGTTGTGTAAAAACGCAATAAAGGCTGAGACTATTACGATGGGTTCAGCCTTTATTTTTCGTTTGAATACCTTTGATATGGTGTATTACAAAAAAAATACACATTTGAGTAAACTACGCCCAAAGTCGATTTAATACTATTTTGCCATATAACTGATTGAACGTCAGTGATTTTTTTTTGGATAAATTACTTTTTACGGCAAATCATTATTTGAATTATTATCGTTAGAGACATTATGAGCCATATCAATTCTTATACGGATCAATGGTTTTCAGTCTGGCAGCGTCATCTGGATGAGATTCCAAATTCGGTGGCACTTACCGACAGCAACGAAAATCTTACTTTTGCGCAGGTAGAAGAATTGTCAGGGAAAGTATATTCGAGATTGTTATCTATCGATGCCGAGAGCGGTAGCACCGTACTGGTACGTACCTCCAGAGGCGTAAGGGACATTGTGGCAATGATGGGCATACTCAAGAGGGGTTTTGCCTATGTACTTGTGGAACCCACTATGCCGCCAGAGCGGATAGAATACATACGTTTGGACAGTTCGGCTGTATGTGTGATTGACGACAGCTTGTATGAGGATATCATTGCCAATGAAACATACAAACTTGGATACGATCGGGTGGACGACCACACTCCTGCATACTTGGTATATACATCAGGCACTACAGGAACGCCAAAAGGTGTCATACACGAACGTGGAAATCTGCTGCATAGTTGTAAGTCGATGGAATACGATGGTGTCAACGCTGCAAACCGCAATACTTGTTTTTCACTGCTCTGCCCATTGAATTTTGTTGTTACCACGCTTGTGGTAAACATGTTTTTCTATAGTGGTGCCCACCTGTTCATACCGCCGATTGCTATCCTCAAGAATAAACATGCGCTTATTTCGCACCTTTCAGACAACCACATAGATACGGCATTTCTTCCACCTGTAGTGGTGCGCCTTTTTGGTCAGGAACTTCCAGAAACACTGACTACAATTTATACAGGGTCTGATGTAGTTGGAGGGATATACCTTCCAGGACGAAAATTATACAACTTGTATGTGATGAGCGAGACTGGTTTTGTGATATGCAAACACCTCATAGACAAACTTGAGCCGCTCTGCCCCATAGGAAGACCTAATCCAGACATTGAGGTAAAACTTTCTGAAGAAGGGGAGATTCTTTGTCGTGCCCCTTGGCTACGCGGATATGTAGGCGGGCAAGGGAGAGATAGGGATGGATACCTCATGACTGGGGATTTGGCCAAACTTGATGCTGACGGCAATTTTGTACTTGTAGGGAGGAAGGACGATATGGTCAAGGTGAACGGCAATAGGGTAGAACCAGCCGAGATTGAGGCGGTTGCAAAGGAACTATCTGGATTGGAATGTGCCGTGAGGGGTGTTGAGGGTGATGGAATGTCGCTTGCTTTGTATTATGTGTCCGACAAGGAAATTGACGTTAACAATCTTGTTGGAAAGATGAGGCAGGTGCTGCCTGATTATATGATCCCATCGCATTTTGTTAGACTTGACAGCCTGCCACGTACAGCTATTGGGAAGCTGGACCGCAAGCGTTTGCCTGCACCAAAAACTGCGTTGGTAGAATATGTGGATCCGCAGACAGACTTTGAAAAACGGTTTTGTAAAGTAGTTGCAGACGAGCTCGGTTTGGAAAAGGTCGGCTTGAATGACGATTTCTTCTCCATCGGAGGTTCGAGCATCAATATCTTGAACATAATTTCGAAACTTGAACTCAAAGGCTTTGATGCGGAGCATATCTATAGAGCAAGGAAAATTGGGGACATCATAAGCGTATATCTTGAGTCAACACAAAAAAGTACGCTTACCGAGGAAGAGAAGGAAATGCAAGGACGACGTTCGCTACAAAACTTTGATGATATCAGCGTCACCCCAATCGACATGATTGAGGATCAACTTGTATCAGGCAATATAGTATTGAATCTGCCACAAATCTTACAATTGCCATGGTATGTTGACATGAAAAGGCTTTGCCGTGCAATAAATACGTATATATCATCTTCGTCAACATTCCAGACCGACATTACCAGAGATTCCGATGGTAGGGTGTGCTATCGGTATCATCCAGAGCTTGTAAAAGAAGTGGTTGTTGAAAGGATGTCTGTCGCTGAAGCCAAAGAGGTTATAAGAACATTTGTACGACCATTCCGGCTAATTGATGAGTTGCCATATCGTATTCGGCTTATATGTGCTGGATTTCACAAATACCTATTGTTCGATATCCATCACGCATTTACTGATGCTGAAGGCTTGGTGCATATAGGAGAAGATATATTCAAACTTTTCTGTGGGCAGAAACCCGGTAGCAACAATTTCTTTGCTTGGATTGCCGACGAAAAGTCTGCCCATACGAAAGCGGAACTCCGAGAAAATCTTGCATTTTTGAAAAAGTATTTTGACAGCACCGAGTGGGGCGTAATGCTCGAAAGAGGTACGGGTGAAAATTGTTACATGAAATATACTGTCAATACAGGGGTACGCCTTAAGGACTTGAATTGTTGTCTGGCTGAACATGGTTGGTCCAGATCTTCGCTACTATATGCGTCATATATCCTTGCTGCGGCAAAGCTTACACAATCCAATGATGTGTTGACATCGTTTCTTTATGGAAGGCGGGCAGGTTTTGAAAATCATGCAGGTGTCCGTTTCTGCTTTATGTGCTTGGGAATACATCTTTCTGGGATTGAAACTGCCGACGAATTGGTTCGGGCGGTGGAACAAGATGTAATTAGGGCAATGTCTCATATGTTTCCTAAGTATTATGAAGCCTTCAAGAATTCAACCCCTTGGTATCTGGATGATTTGGTGGATATTGCCAATGTTAAGGAACTGTTCGGAAGAGGAATCAAGAGCATTGATCCTATTTATGAGCCGCAATATGCCAATGGCGATAAGCCTACGCAACAGAATGTGATTCGTTTTTTTAATAATAAAGGTTATCTTTGCATATGTCCTGACTACAATACCTTCTATGTCAATAATGATGATATGAAACTTTTGTGTTACAATATGATAGATGCGCTTAAAAGACTGATTTCTGGCGATGGGGATGTAGTTAGAGATTATATCAGCCAGAAGGAATAGAAGTGTTACGTCATTATTTTTTTGTCTGCATATCAATAGTATAGTGTATTACAAAAAAATATGTATCTTTGTCAGTCAAAGTATTTTGTGGAGAATAGGTAATACATATTGTAATTAATTGTTTTTTTTATAGTTTACTATAGTAGCATGATTGCAAATGGAGGTGATGTGTTTTGCTGCTTATGTTTATTAATCCTCCGATAATTATTAGTATAATGGAAGCACGTAAAATTAATCTTCAAGAATGGGAGATGTTTGGCGATGGTGCCACCAGCGACAGTTACAATCATCGTACCAACCCCGATGTGATGCTTAAGTTGTTTCATGCTGGCTATCCAGAGGCGAATGTTGAAATTGAATTTCAGCGTACACAGGTAGTTTACGATATGGGTATCCGCTCGCCCAAAGCAATTGAATTGGTTACTGCTGATGGATTGTTAGGCATCATCTATCAGCGTATTCAAAACAAAAAGTCGTTCAACCGAATTATTGCGGACGACCACTCTCAGCTTGAGAACGTGATTACTCGTTTTGCCAATATGACAAAGCTCATGCATGGCACGCCATGCCTTGATCCGATTATCCCCAACTACAAGCAGTTCTATTTGGATGCCTTGAAGCTCAATACCTATATCCCCGAAAGTCAAAAGCCTACGGTGGCCAATTATATCTTCTCAATGCCTAACGAGCGTTATTGCATCCATGGCGATTTGCATGCGGGCAATGTAATCAGCAATCCCGATGGTGATTTCTTTATCGACCTTGGTTCGTTTACATCTGGAACTCCTTATATCGACCTCAGCATGTATTACTTTGTAACACATAGTGAGGATAAGTTTGTTGAGAACATTCACCACAATGACCACAAGACCTTGATGCAGTGTTGGGATGTGTTCCGTAGAGTCTATTTCGGTTCAAATGTCACCGAGCAGCAAGTAGAAGATGTTCTTATGCCTTTCTTGGCAGTGCGTAGCATTAGTCTTGAGGTTGAGGCACATCACACAGAGCCTCTGTTTGATGAGTTGCGCAAGAAGTATATCTTAAGGTAACATATTCGGACTCACTTGCAAAGTTATTGGATTGCAATGCTGATTTAATTATTACATTGACATCTCCCCCCTTTAGGGAAATAATATCTTTGTAATTTGTTTGCAAAGCAAAATAAATCAAATTATCAATAATTACAGAAATGAAAAAGATTTTTTCAATCATTTCCTTGGCGGTCTTGACAATCGGACTGCTGGGATCCTGCAAAAAGGATGAAACTGAACCTGAACCCACTCAGACCGTTACCGATGGGGCCTTGGATGGTTTCGTGGATTTAGGTGTAACAAACAAAGATGGAGAGCCTCTCTATTGGGCGGAGAAGAATCTCGGTGCTACCAATCCTGAGGATTGTGGTGACTATTTTGCTTGGGGTGAGACGTCACCGTACTACACGACCACTGGTGGCTGGCCAGAAACTCCGATTTGGAAAACAGGAAAAGAATCTGGTTATGATATGCAATCATATTGTGGCGACTCAAGTTTTGTTGAGTGGAGTAACCCGCCTTATGATATCACTACCAAGGTTCTCAAGCCTGATTTTGATGCAGCAACAGCAAAGAATGCAAAATGGCGTACCCCTACGTCAGCTGACTTTATAGCTCTTGCAGCAGGTTGTGTATGGATTTGGACCGACGATTATGAAAACACTGGCAAGGCTGGTTACATTGTATATAAGGCAAAGAACGATGAAGACAAAGGCAAGGCAAAATTTGAAAACTCTTGGGAGAAGTGGGATGCAGCTAAATTAAACTATTCAGGAAATGGTGCTTCGGAGGCTACTGGCTACACCACTTCTGATGTCCATATATTCCTTCCCATTACTGGATTAGCCTTTGGTACTGAATTATATAAAGACGAAGTTTATTATATGTCGAGCACTTTATGTCAAGAAGAAGAAGAAGGCTATTCTTATTTTTTGCATTTCAGCAAAACCTTTGTTTATCCACAGACTTATCCCGATTTTCCCAGTCGTTGTTTAGGAATAACAATTCGTCCCGTTACAGAATAATAAACTGCTAACTAAACATAGAGCGGCAGGCATCTTGTCTGCCGCTTTTTTTTTATTAGTTTTATTACTGTACGCTAAACGGAGCACCACTCAATAAAATAATTTAGCGAATAGCACTGCTTAATAATAAAATTCTGCGAATAATGGCAAGCGAAGCGACGCCTGGACAGCGATAGTTATGAATAAAATAATGCATCACTGTGGCTGATGGTTACAGTCTAAACTCGTGTTTTTGATCGTATTGTTCGTGGACAGTAACCCAGAGAATTTTGTTCTTGATGTCGTAAACCGAATTGCTTGAGGTGTTCCACCAAGGTGTATCTGTGCGCAATCCGTTATTCAAAATATATTCTTTTTCCGCAATCCATTTGGATTCGTATTCTTCCAAGATCTTGTCTAAAGTATCATAATATAAAGGAATATCTTTGTAGTTTATGTCATGGGAGGCAGCAATTTCGGAATACCATTTGTTTTTGGCATAGTACGACTCAGAATATCTTACTCGCTTCATCAGATTCCACATACCCTCCATGCTTGTGCCACCTTCGGCATAATGTTCAGAAAGGATTTTGTAACGTTCTACACCCAAAGCATGGTTAGGAATGGTATCCATGTTTACGAAATAATTCGTCATAATAATCTGCGGCTTTGCTACAATGGCGTTGTTGATGATTTCGACAACGTAAGTCTCAATGGTGTCAGAAATCATGAGGTGAAGATTCGTCTTTTGGGAAGCAAAGGGTGTAATGTTGTGAGCATTTAGATAGTTCAACGCTTCTTGTACAGTGGCGCAGTTGTCGAGCATCGCACGAATAGCGAAGAATATATTTAACTCAGGCGCACCAGGTTTTGTGCCAGTGTGTGGTATTGTCCCTTCGTCCGACTTCGCCACCACGTTGGCGTTAACCACAAGACCTTTCTCGTTTATGCCGTCAACCATAGCCCATGGCAAAATTTGAATCTGTCGGTCGGTTAGACCACTGTTAATCATTTCGTCGTTGACTTTGGCGAGGCGGGCAACACCGATGGTTGCATAGCGGTTGGGCTTGGCGGTAGTGTGTATAACGATGGATGACGACTGATTCATGAAGAAGTCAAAGTTGCGTCCATGATAATTGCCGTTGCGGACGCTGGAGCAAGCCATCTCTCCGTTAATCTCTTCATAAGTACCTACTGGTTCAGAACTATAGTTGTCGTAGGTAACCTCGTACAGCATGTTCGATATCTTTTGGAACGCAATTTTGTTTGAGTCATTAGTTTCATCGGTTTTGCACGAAACCATCAATAATCCCAATGCTAAACCGACAACGATTCTAAGTCTTAGTTTCATATCAATCATTATATTTTGAAGTTATCTGTTATAAGGCAGACCTTTTTGTATGTTAGCACAACTCAAGAACCATGTTTGTGTAAAAAATAGTAATATGTGTGCTATTTAGAGCGGAAGTAGATGTTGATAGGTACGCCGTGAAAATCCCACAGCTCTCGCATCCTGTTTTCTACAAAACGGCGGTAAGGGTCTCGGATGTATTGTGGGAGGTTGCAGAAGAATACAAACTGAGGGTAGGCTGTGGGCAGCTGAGTGATATACTTGATTTTTACCCATTTGCCCTTCACTGATGGTGGTGGGTTCTGCTCTTTTACTATAGGCAGTAGCGTATCGTTGAGTTCGGCAGTGGTGATATGTCGGCTACGCGACTCATACACTTGCTTGGCGGTTTCAAGCACTTTGTAGATACGCTGTTTGTTGATTACACTTGTAAAGATGATGGGAACATCGTCAAAAGGTGCAATGCGGCTTTTGATTAGCTGCTCAAATTCTTTATGTGTATTAGTCTCTTTCTCTATCAGATCCCATTTGTTGACCACAACCACAACGCCTTTATTGTTACGCTGTATGAGACTGAATATATTAAGATCTTGCTGTTCCAATCCTTGAGAGGCATCGAGCATCAAGATACACACATCGCTGGCTTCGATAGCTCGCACCGACCGCATCACGCTATAGAACTCCAAATCTTCGCTAACTTTTTGTTTTTTACGCAATCCAGCCGTATCGACAAAGTTGAAATCAAATCCGAATAGGTTGTAGTGTGTATATACTGCATCGCGGGTGGTTCCCGCTATCGGAGTTACAATATTGCGGTCTTGTCCGGTAATGGTGTTAATAAACGAGCTCTTACCCACATTAGGTCTGCCAACAATCGTGATTTTAGGCAGGTCTGACGTGGTGTCGTCTGTCCCCTCGTCAAAGTCAGCCACCAGGTCGTCAAGCAGTTCGCCAGTGCCGCTACCTGTGATACCAGCAATAGGGTAGGGCTCGCCCAATCCTAAAGTGTATAATTCTGCCAACGAATCCATGTCTTTAGCATTGTCAACCTTGTTGGCTACCAGCATCACGCGTTTGCTACATTTGCGTAGCATCTGCGCCACGTCTTCATCCATGGGAGTAAGTCCGTCGTGTGCGTCTGTCAGGAATAGTATTTTGTCGGCTTCTTCGATGGCCAGAGCCACTTGTTTGCGAATCTCTACCTCAAACGAGTCGTCACCTCCCATGACATAGCCTCCGGTATCAATTACGCTGAATTGCTTTCCGTTCCAGTCGCTATGTCCGTATTGGCGGTCGCGGGTTACACCGCTTGTCTCATCAACAATGGCTTGCCTGCTTTCGGTAAGTCGGTTAAATAATGTGGATTTGCCTACATTGGGGCGTCCCACGATAGCTACTATATTTGACATGATGTATTGCTTTTATATCTGTTTGTGATAGTTTGTGAAATAGTTGGAGTTATAAGGGGCAAAATCTTAAAAGAAATTATTCTGAGGTTTGGCTTTGGTAGGGTCTGCATTGGTGGATCCAGAGGTGGTGCTCACTGGTTTTATTCCATTGGCGCCTGTGGCATCTATGTTTGATTTGCCTGTTGTTGTGCTTATAGGCTGTACTCCGTTAGCACCCGTGGCGTCGATAGTGCTTGAACCCGTAGTGGTGGATGCTGGTTGGCTACCGTTGGCATTGGTGGGGTCGTTGGTGGCTGGGGTGATGATTATGCTGTTGTTGCCACTATGAGATATGTCTTTTTTCTGTTTTAGGAGGTTGGTGCCAAAGAATATGTTTAGGCCTGTCTGAATATAAAACGATTTGAAATCCACCGCATAGATGCTGGACAAATAGTCAGCCATCACGTACATCTGGACAGCATTGCCAGGTGTAAGGGTTATGCCTGCTCCTGGGTTGAAAAATGCGCCTTTGCTGCCATCAAACGAGATGGCATCGGCAATGCGGATGTCAAGCCAGTTGGTAACCGTAAAAGAGGCTGACAGGGATGTGTTGCAACGGAAATGCCCTTTGCTGATAGCGCGAATGCCTTTGTCCCACTCGCCATGAAATAGTAAATTGGCGCGGATGATTTTGTTGAAACGGTAGCTTGCGCCTAAATAAAGACGTGTAGGTGTGCCGTGCCAATAATCATCAGCATCCTGGTCGGTTACTCTAAATAATTCAGCGAGTGTGTCCGAAATCTCATTGGCAAAATTGCTGCGATACTCGCCGTTCGACATCATGCTGTCGATATTAGTACCGCTAAATGCAATCTGGGAGTGTTTGTTTGTTGTCTCTTTTACATTGGTGCTCCAGTGTATGCCTGGACCAAAATCAATCAAGCTGGCAGAAAATTCCCAATTGCCTGTTTTATATGCGGCACCGAGGTCGAACGTAACACCCATATTTGTGGCGCCTATATTGTAGTCAACAGTGCTATTGTAATAGTCGTAATCTACAATGCCACTACGGGCTAATCGGTATTGTATGTCACCGTATAATGTGCTGAAAGCATCGTCTTTGGCGTAGATGGTTATTTTGGTCTGGTCGGTGTTGATATTCTGCAGTCCGTTTAGTATGTTGACATGTGCACCTGCGGTAAGGTGTTCGTTTATCTGCATGCCGAATCCTAACGTTATCTTTTCGTATGCTTGCGCAAAAAACAACTCGTCGCAGTTGATTTCTATTGTGTTGTCTGGACCAATACGGTTAATCAGTCCGTTGTTCATTATTTCGCTCAATCCCGAAGGGAAATACAATGCCATATTGCTTACTACACCAATATTGACAGAGGCAAACCAGTTGTTGTGGCGAAATCCAAAGCCTAACAAGTTGACGGTGGTGTTGAGGTGAAAACTTGGGTTGTCGTCGAGGGTTTGAGCCAGTGCGTTTAAGTCTAAGTTGTAACGCTGTTGGTTGTCGTTGTAGCGCCACTGCAAGTCGCTATAAGCTATAGGCATGCCAAAACCAAAGTTGAAGTTGGGCAGTGCAACAAAGCAATTGCGGTTTTCTGGAAAGAAAGCTGGATTCAGCAAGTTGGTTTGTGGTATATTCTTAGAATGATATATCATGTCGTTGCTTTCAAGCATTTGGGCATTGATAGTTGATGTCATAGCTACGACGGTCAAAAGATAGGCAAATATTTTTTTCATGATAAGTGTCGTTTTATGTTGAAAAAAAATGAAGAATGATGAGTTTAACGCGCTACTTCTTCGCCGAATTTTTCTTTCAGATATTCTTCGCTTGGATTTACCAGTATGTATATCTGCGTGGTAAGACAGTCGGTGTTGCGGATGGATATATATTTCCCATCTATGGTGCTGAGGTGGAAATATACTATGAGGTTGTCAGCATCGTTGATTTGCCTAATCTGTTCTTGTGTGAGTTTGACAAGCATATAGGTAGTTTCAGCCCCAACGCTGAAATCAAAATTGAGACCTCCAATCTCTTGAATCGTTGTCTTAGCTGATTTGATGATAGCATCGGGGGTGTAAATATGTACAGGATCGCCATCTACCAATACGGTGTTGCCTTCCGAATCAACCAGTTCGTCGTTCATGCGAATCTGGATTGGCAACTCGTTGGTGAATTTCATAGCCAGATAGAAACTGCTGCCCAATGCAAGTTTGTCGCCTGATTGGTCCAACACGTCTTTGATGTCTTGAAGCGGGAATTTGATGGTGTCGCGATACTCCAAGTCATCACATTTCAAACGTAATGGGAAATGGGCGGATACATGGGTGTTGGTCTCGATCGATTCAATTTTTGCAATCTCTTTGAGGTATTTTGTAATATTAATTACTTCGTGTAGATTAACCTGACTTGCTTCCAGTTCAATTTTCAGTTTCATAGAGTAGGACATGTATTTAGGACGATTTCTAACCAGTTGGTCTATGTTGCTTTCGTCGTATATAGTCAGTGTAGTACCCGTAATGAGTTCGTCCAATGGGATTGTGTCGCTCACAGATTGTTCATATATATTCTCCTCAATCTCGCCATTTTCGCTTATGGTGCTGATGGTGATGTCCTGTACATATATCTTTTTTATGTATTTGCGCAGAGGCTCACTTATTGACGCATTTGCTTTTACGTCAACAGCCAGACTTGCCTGAATATCTTTGATGTCAAAACCGTTGACATCTGGGAAATTCTTAAACAGGTCTATGTGCATTCTGTTCGACATCACGATGCTGGTGTCGTATTTGAATGCATCTTTACTTGCCTTTACGTTATAGTCAATCCCAGCTGGTTTAGAACTTTGAACCTCTGAATTGAAATATATGGTTTGCTCATAACTTTCATCGTAGTTGAGCGTCAAGGTTCCATGCTCGTCAGAACCTATGACGCATGCGGTATTCTGCCAGTTATTAAGCAGTTGTCCTGCGTTTACAGTACTTGTGCCTACGGGCAGTCCAAAGGCGATGTCGCCACCAGTTACACCAATTTTGCCATTGGTTACCTCTTTGAAATCGTCATCATCTTTTGTACAAGATACAGCTGCTGCCAAACAAACACAAGTGGCAATGATTAAGTAAGGTTTACTCATATTTCTGATTGTTAGTTTATTATGCAATATAATTAAAGTCGCTCTGCCTGCAAAGATAACAAAAAATGTTTTATTTGCAACCTATTGTAACATATCGCAAATCAAGCGCATTGAGCGCATTGCTTCTCAATCCGCTTACATTTTTGTGTGTAAAATGCAGTATCTGGTCGTAATATAGCACCATAACAGGGGCTTCGGTCATCACAATCTTATCCATCTGACGGTACAACTGCACGCGCTGTTCGGGGTTGGCACATGCGATAGATTGTTGGTATAAATTGTCGAACGTTTGGTTGCTGAAATGGGTGTAGTTTGGACCAGCGGGGGCTCTGTTGGGGGAATAAAATAATGATAGATAATTTTCTGCATCAGGATAGTCGGCAATCCACGATTTTCTAAACCATGGACTTTTGCCTTGTGCTACCTGCTCGCTCAGGGCGGCAGGTGGGCATACGTCAATCTTTATATCAATGCCAAGCAATTGCAGTTGCTGTTGGATGTATTTACATATATCCAAATAGTTGGCAGTGGTACTCAGGGTTATGGTTTTTAGTCCTTTGCCATTGGGGTAGCCTGCTTCAGCAAGCAGTTGGCGGGCAAGTGATGGGTTGTATGGGTAGCCACATGTGGAATCGTGGCCTGGCAACCCTCGAGGGATGAACCCGCCAGTGCCAGGGGCACCAATTCCATTGCGGAGATACTTCATCATCTTTACACGGTCAAATCCATAGTTGATAGCTTGACGTATGCGGCGGTCGCTTACGGGGCTGTCTTCTCCATCCATCACAAATCCGAGATATTCGGTGTTCAGGAATGGTGTGCTGACCATGTTTAACTTTTGGGCGTATTTGGGTTTAAGCTGACCAGTTCGGGTCAGGAGTTCGTCTTTGTAGGAGGCGTCGATAGCGTTCATGAAGTCCAGGTTGCCCTTGATAAATTCAAGAAATGCCGTCTGGTGATCTATCACAAATGTTATAGACACCGCATCCAGATAGGGCAATTGGCGTCCTATAGAATCGCGTTCAAAATAAAGGGGATTACGACGCATCACCAATTTTACGTCCTCTTTCCACATCTGTAGTCGGAACGGGCCTGTGCCGCAAGGATGACTACGATAGTCGGCTCCGTAGTATTCCACCACTTCGTGTGGAACTACACTACAGTAGGGCATACTGAGCAATCCTAAGAACGGTGCGTATGGCTGCTTGAGGTGTATTACAAAGGTGGTGTCGTCCACAGCTTCAAAGCCGTTACTATCTACCATCCCAAATATCCACATGCCTGGCGATGCTACGTCTGGGTCGATGATTCGGTTCAAACTATACAAGAAATCGCCTGCAACCACATGTCTTGTTGAGTCGGCTGTTTTGAACAAAGGGTTGGTGTGAAAACATACATCGTTGCGCAGGATGAATGTATAGGTCTTTCCGTCGGGGCTGATAGTCCACCGCTTGGCGATGCAGGGCTGCACCTCAAGGTTGGAGTCCAACTGTACCAAGCTGTTATACAATTGTGAGCATGCCCAGTTTAAGGATTGGTTTTTGGCGAAAGCGGGGTCGAGGCTTGTGATATTGGCAGCCTCATTATATCTAAAAATCATCTTGCCGTCAGTCTCATGATGGCTGCGGCAAGATGACATTCCCAGCAGGACACAGCCTGCCAGAATTATTAAAGTATATGGTCTCAATATAGGTATCTATAAATTATTATGGGCGTATGGTAATAAGCTGGTTGACCACACGGCGAGCTTCGCGGATGGTCTCCTCCTCGCCTTTTACATGACGGTCTTGCATCACGATGGCACCGTTGCATATCACGGTATTTACAGCATCGCCATGAGCGGCATATATCAAGTTGGATATGCTGTTGTTGTTGGGCACAAAAGCCAGATTGTCTAAATCTACCAGCATCAAATCAGCCAACTTGCCAACAGCAATCTCGCCACCATCAAGGCGCAATGCCTTATATCCGTTGGCTGTGGCCACTTTCAAAACCTCAGTAGCAGGCAGTGCGAGAGGATCTTTGCGCCATCCTTTCTGGAGTAGCGACATCACTTTGGCAGCCTCAATCATATCCAAGTTGTTGCTGCTGGAGCATCCATCGGTACCTAAGGTTACGTTTACTCCTGCATCGCGCAACTCGTTGTAAAGAAACTGATGCCCACTTGCCAACTTGAGGTTGCTATTGGGGTTATGAACCACATTGGCATGATACTTAGCCAAGATTGCAATCTCATTGTCCGACAGGTGCAGGCTGTGTGCACCAATCAACCTACTGCCACATTGCTCCATGATGCCCAACTGCTCCAGATGTTCGTAGGGGCGGCAACCAAACCGTTCCATACAAGTGTCGATCTCGGCCTGAGTCTCGTTCATGTGTATGTGATACAGCGTATTGTGGCGAGCACAGAATTCAGATGCCAACCGCAGGGAGTCGTCATCAACGGTGTTGCTGGCATGAACGTTGATAGTGATTTGTGTAAGCTGATGTGATTTGTTCCATTCTTCTATGGTTGGCTCCAGCTCTTCAATACTTTTGCGAACGCCAGCAGCCATCTCAGCGTTGAACGACACATAACTATTGCTTACCATAGCGCGGATGCCGCAATCCTCAAAGGCTCTGGCAACATCGGTGGGAAAGAAATACATGTCGGCGCATGCCGTAGTGCCGCTTTTTATCATCTCTACGGCAGCCAGTTTTGCGCCCCAATATATGATTTCAGGGTTCAGGTTGCGCTCGTTGGGCCAAATCCAGTTGTTGAGCCAATCGCCCAAATCGTGGTCGTCGCCAAATCCGCGAAACAGTGTCATTGTGGCATGTGTATGTACGTTGGCAAAGGTAGGAAATGCTACCCGATTGGTACCATCTATCACGGTGGCTTGAGCAGGTTGTTTTACATCTGCCCCAATAGCTGATATGCGATTGCCGTCAATCAGTATGTTCGTACGTTGCTCGTTGAGCAATACATTTTTAATGTAAATCATAATATTATGTTTATATTTGTTATTGTGCTAAAATCGTTACACTGTTTCGTTCGCTTTTCAGTACGCCACCTCTTATCTCAAACAGTTGTTGACTATCGTCCGAACCGATCAGACGGATAGTCCCTTTTGTCAATGCGGCAATGATAGGTGCGTGGTTTTCAAGCATCTCAAATTGTCCGTCGCAGCCAGGCAATTGTATCAGTCTGGCTTCGCCATCATACACAGAACCATCGGGTTTGGTGATTGTTACCTTCATAAGTGATGTTATTTAGCTGTTTCTGCCAATATCTTCTCGCCTTTTTCGATAGCTTCCTCGATAGTGCCTACCAGCAGGAATGCCTGTTCGGGAAGATAGTCAACATCACCGTTCAATATCATGTTGAGTCCCTTGATATTGTCTTCGATATTCACAAACCGTCCTTCCAGACCAGTAAAGGCCTCTGCCACAAAGAAAGGTTGAGATAAGAATCGCTGCACGCGACGAGCGCGCGACACCACCAGCTTGTCGGCTTCGCCCAACTCTTCCATACCCAGGATAGCGATGATGTCCTGCAACTCGTTGTAGCGCTGTAGTATCTGTTTTACGCGCTGTGCGGTTTGATAGTGCTCTTCGCCCACCACACTCGGAGTGAGGATACGAGATGTGGAGTCGAGTGGGTCAACGGCAGGGTAGATGCCTAACTCAGAAATCTTACGGCTCAACACCGTCTGTGCGTCAAGGTGCGCAAAGGTGGTGGCAGGAGCGGGGTCGGTAAGGTCGTCAGCGGGTACATATACAGCTTGTACCGATGTGATACTGCCGCGCTTGGTGGAGGTGATACGCTCTTGTAGCAGACCCATTTCAGTTGCCAATGTAGGCTGGTAACCCACAGCCGATGGCATACGACCTAACAGAGCCGACACTTCCGAGCCTGCCTGTGTGAATCGATAGATATTGTCGATAAAAAGCAGAATATCGCGTCCGCCAGTTTTCTCGTCTCCATCGCGATAATATTCGGCAAGGGTCAGACCAGCAAGGGCTACGCGTGCACGTGCACCTGGGGTCTCGTTCATCTGACCGAACACCATGGTGCATTTTGAGTCCTTGAGTGCTTCGCGGTCTATCTTGCTCAAGTCCCAACTGCCTTCCGCCATGCTTTTCTCAAACGCCTCGCCATATTTAATTACACCTGCTTCAATCATCTCGCGTAGCAAGTCGTTGCCTTCACGGGTGCGTTCGCCCACTCCAGTAAATACCGACATGCCGCTATATTTTTTGGCGATGTTGTTAATCAACTCTTGTATAAGTACAGTCTTGCCTACACCAGCACCTCCAAACAGACCGATTTTTCCACCTTTCAAAAATGGTTGAATCAGGTCAATCACCTTAATGCCAGTATATAGTATTTCTTGTGATGTGCTGAGGTCTTCAAAGCGTGGCGGTTCACGGTGAATACTATACCGCTTTTCGTATTTAGGTGGTTCCATACCATCTATGGCTTCGCCAATGACGTTAAACAGTCGCCCGTTGATATCCTCGCCTACAGGCATCGAAATAGGCTCGCCCAGCGACACCACCTCCATTCCTCTCTCCAAGCCATCTGTCGAATCCATAGCAATGGTGCGCATGGTGTTCTCTCCAATGTCTTGCTGACACTCCAATATCACTTGTGTGCCATCAGAACGCCGTAGTGAAAGAGCTGTATAAATGTCCGGTAGGGTAACACCGTCGTCGAATGTAACGTCAACAACAGCTCCAATAATCTGCGAAATTTTTCCTTTGATGGTGTTTTCCATATTGTTATGAGGTGTTTTGTTTGCGATATTGATTATAATAATTCCGTTGCGAAATTACACTTTTTTTTTGTATTTTTTGAATTTCTCTTCTGGTTCACCGTGTGGGCATTTCTTTGAGACAACGGATATGACCTATTGGAGTAACTTCTCAAGCGGGTGCTACATAGCTTTGTATAGTTTGCCAGGCAGACATTTGATGTTGCCGTCCAATTCCAGATTAAGCAGCGCATCGGCAATTTTTGTGAGCGATAGGGTGGTGTGGGTAGTCATCTCGTCGATGGTTTGTGGACCGTATGTTTTGAGTATGTTATATACCGATTGTTCGTTGGGTCCGAGCGATTTGAATAATTCTTGTTGTTTGCCTCCATCAGGTTTGCGCTGTAGGCTTGTCCAATTCATCATATCGTAAATGTCGTCAGCGCTCCGTAGGATAGATGCTTTGTGCGAGGCAATCAAGTTGTTGCATCCTACCGAATAGGTGTCGTCTAACCTGCCAGGTACAGCCATTACGTCACGGTTGTAGCCGCATGCAATATTGGCAGTAATCAGCGCTCCGCCCTTATCGGCAGCTTCTACTACTATTACCACATCGCTCATGGCGGCAACTATGCGGTTGCGTGCTGGGAAATAGACAGGATTAATCTTTGTGCCAGATGGATATTCGGTAACCAATGCGCCACCATGGTTAATTATATCAGATGCCAGTTTACGGTGCTGACTGGGGTATATGTTGTCCAATCCATGACCCAAAACCGCCACTGTTGGCAATTGGTTGTCCAGTGCCGACCGATGAGCCCATCCGTCAATGCCGTAGGCCAGACCGCTTATCACCAAGATGTTGTCACCTTGCATGCTGTTTACGATTCGGGTAGTTTGCTCTTTGCCGTATTCTGTAGCACGTCGGCTGCCAACCATTGCCATGGTTTTGGTGTTGTTCAAATCGCATTGCCCTTGCATAAAAAGCACTATCGGTGTGTCGATACACTCTGTCCTATTAAGCCGTTGCGGATAATTCTGATCTGTGTAGTAGAGCATTTGAATCCCGTATCGCTCCATCCACCGCATCTCATTTTCTGATTGCGGCATCGACACTCGATTCACGATATTGTCGATAAATTTGTGTTTTGTTCCGCCAGTAAACTCTATAAGTTGCGATTTAGTCATGCCGAACAATTCGGTGGCATTCTTACCTAAATCAAGCAGTTGGCGACATGCTTTACATCCCAGTCCTGGGGTCATTGACAGTGCCAGTTGGTATATTTTCTCGTCAGGGGTAGCCATTTTGATATTTATTTCTTAAAAGTCAGTTGTCGCAGTGTGGCATAGCTGCCCCACAATCTGCGTCTCCATTTGCAAGGGCTGCACCATTCGGCGTGGGTTATATCCTCGGTTGTCTGAGGGGACAGATCAGGTGTGTTGGTCGTGGTGTGCATGGCATACCAAGTGGTTTGCTTCAGCTGCCACGAACCATAGCGGTTGTGAATGTGGTAGGTCTTGGCTACAACCTCGTCTGTCAGCAACTCGTTAGGGTTAAGTCCCGTTTCTTCGCACACCTCCCGAGTGGCAGCCTGTCGTAACTGTTCGCCTGGTTCCACCATACCTTTGGGCAAATCCCATTGCCTATAGCGGTAGATAATCAGTTTTTTGCCTTTGTTGTCGGTAACAATGCCACCTGCCGCCTTTACAAGTTGGTATCGTTCTTGACATATTGTCCAAAACTGTCGCAGCGGACATCGGACAAATCCATTCTTTCCCGCTTGCAGCCGTTCCAAAGCAGCGGTTATTTTTGCATCAGAAATCTTACAGTTTTGTGCAGCAACGGTTAGCGTATGGCTTTTGTGTGAAAGTTTAATCATGTAGATTTACAGTTATATAGACATTGGTTGTCAAATTTGCAAATGTACGTTTTTTTTTACTATTTTTTGCGATAGTAATTTGCAATTGTAATGAAAAAAATATATATTTATATGGATGGTATGATATATCGCAAAATTAGTGTAACTTTGCAAAAAAATCATCACATGTATATTCAAGTCCTAAAGTCTAAATTACATAGGGTTAAGGTAACAGAAGCTAACCTCGACTATATAGGCAGTATCACAATTGACGGTGCTTTGATGGATGCAGCCGGAATGATTGAAAACGAACGTGTTGAAATTTATGATATCACAAGTGGGGAGCGTATTTGCACTTATGCAATCCGAGGAGAAGAGGGCACGGGTGTTATCGGTATCAACGGAGCTGCAGCGCACAAAGTCAAAGTGGATGATTTGGTCATCATTGCCTCTTATGCTATAATGGACTTTGAGGAAGCCAAGGTGTGGCATCCTACGGTTATTTTTCCAAAAAACAATCGGTTGCAATGAGTAAGCGCATATCAGGTCTGCTGAAATTCGTTGTTTTTCTCGGCATCGGTGTCTTTTTTATTTATTGGTTTTTGTTGAAACTCAGTGCTGACCAAAAGCAGGCTGTGTGGCAGTCGTTTTTGAGCGCTGACTATTTTTGGGTTGCGGTGGCGATGTTATGCAGCCTGCTGAGCCATTTTGTACGTGCTTTGAGATGGCGACTGCTATACAAGCCGTTAGGTCTCAATCCAAGCATTATGGGTACCTTTGGGTCGGTCGTTGTGGCTTATATGGCCAACATGGCTTTCCCACGGTTGGGCGAGGTGATGCGTTGCTCTACAATGCGCACCAGCGATAACATCCCTATCGACAAGTCGTTGGGCACTGTTGTTACCGAACGGTTAATTGATGTAGTGATGTTCGGCATCGTGGTGCTGTTGGGGTTGCTGTTTATGTATGCAGACATTAAAGATTGGCTGTACGATGGACTTATCCAAAAGGTGGATAGTTTGCCAAGTATGTCGGTAGTTGCTGTTGTTGTATTGACTCTGATTGTTTTAGCATTTTTGTTTTATAAATATTGTTGGCATCGTCTGCTGCATATTCCGCTGTTCAAAAAGATTGACGACTTGGTTCGTGGTTGTGTTAGTGGTGTAATCAGTATATTCCATCTGGGTACCAAATCGTCTATTTTATTCATCGTGTATAGTGCCATCATCTATTTGTTGTACATAGTGTGTGGTCTGATTGTTATGCAGGCCTTTTCTACTACAGTTTCGTTAGGCTTTAAGGCGGCTTTCGCAATCTATCTCTTCGGATCGGTAGGCATGATTTTCTCGCAAGGTGGGTTGGGTGTTTATCCCGTTTTGGTTCAGATGGCTCTGGCTCTTTATCTCGTCCCGATGGAGGTGGGTACAGCAGCTGGTTGGCTGCTGTGGGGCTCTCAGCAAGTGGTGGTTATCGTATTCGGTATGTGTTTTTTGATTTATTTTTCTCTCAAGAAGAAAAAAAGTAAAAGTAGGGGTTGATAGATGGCTGCCAAGGTTACAGATAAGTCCGTTTTTAAGATTCTCCGCTGTGGTGTAATCCGACTTTTGTGGTTGCAGGTGCTTATGGTGGGTGTATTGTCGGCTCATGCACAGGTAGGGGTCAACCGTAATCTCTCTCAGTCTAATCTTGTCCCTCCTGCACTAAACAATATGCGCAACGCATCGGGCAATGGTATCAATTCCACTCCCACATCTGGCAATTATTCTTACCCATCATCCAATAATGAAGAGTCGTCCGATACCTCCAGTCAAGAGCCAACGGCAAGAGGGATAGAGTATCATGTAGATATACCAGATAGCACGTTGCTTGGAGGGACATATATCTTCCATTATCGCCCGCATTGTACCAAAATTGAGCAGATAAGTTATCCTTCGTTTTCTGCCTCAAGTGTCCAAAATTTCGACCCTCTCGAAGCTATCAACGGCAATTTTTATCTAAGCAAAGGCACTTTAGGTCAGGCACATTATGCCACTTACCCGATGTTTGAGGCTTTCCGAGCTTGGCGTTATCAGCCAGACATCATGGCGGGTTACTCTAAAACACCTACATCGGTGCGTTTCTTTCAGGCTCAACGACCATATACCACGCTTACCTATCAAAGTTCGCTCAAAAGCGAATATCTCGTTAGAGCCTCTCATACACAGAATATCATGCCAAGATGGAATGTGTCGTTCGATGTGGATTTTTATAACCCCGATGCCATCTATGCCAATTCTGATGTCAAGAATACAATGCTCGACATCACATCCAATTACTATTCCGCTGATGCACGTTATCAAGTCTATTTCGGATATATACTGCAAAAGTATCGTATGGGTGAAAATGGAGGTCTTATGGACGATGCTTATTTTACCGACAATGCTTCTCAAAGCAATCTCTCAGGATTGCCCGTTGTGAGCAATACGTTGCGGAGCAACATGGTGCAACACCAGTTGTTTACTCATCATACCTACAGTCTTGTGCGTGAAATTCCCACCCCGCGTCAGCGCTATAGGGTTGAGGTGTCGGCTGATGATAGTAATATGCTCGACACTATTTACTGGACCGATACGCTTCCTGCACATGCTTTCAAAGTATTCAACGCTGGCGTGCTGGGATTGGATGCCGACCTCGATATGTGGAAAAGAGTTTGTGTTGACTCGATACAGACAAACCGTTTTTCGGCGCAGTTTTATTGGACCAACGATGCCTATCACGATAGTAGGTGGCACAATCCGTTGAAGATAACGCTGGGCATTCAGCCACAGTTGGTACGTGTCAACGAGCGCGACTCTATCTTCTCTACCTTTACTACCATCTCACCATTTGCCCGTGTAGTTCAAACGATGGGTACATCTTCGTTTTCGGCGCAGGTGCAATATGCTATAGGCGATAATTATATGAACGGCGATGGTGAGGCTCTGTTAGGCTGGTCTATGCCGTTGGATAGTGTGCGAACAATCCAGGTTCAGGCCTCCTATCAGTCGCGGGCTGCCGATTATTTTTATCATCATTATCATTGTGCAGGCTTGTTGTGGGATATGGCTTCGCTCCGCAAGACCGATGTGTTGAGGGTAGCAGCTCATTATGAGCATACCAGCATGTTGCAATTGGAGTTGGCTGCTAACCGTGTGGCGCATGCTGTGTGGATATCGCCCAACCTGAGTCCGACACAGGCTGATGGTAGTGCTTGGCTTTTTCAATTCAAGATGGAGCACCATAGCAAGTTGTGGGGGTGGCTCTGCTACGACATGCAGCAGTTGGTACAGTATAGTACTGATCCTGACCAAATCCGCGTACCAACTTGGAGTAGCAAAAACTCATTATATACCGATGTGGTAGTATTCAAAAATGCGCTAACGTTGCAAGTCGGTCTTGATGTGCGCTATTTTACCCGTTTTCTTGCCGATGGTTATATCTCTGAGCTTGGTGCATTTGTTCGTCAAGACGATGTGAAAATTGGCAACTATCTTTGGGGCGATTTTTTCGTCAACTTACAACTCAAACGCGCCATCATCTATGCTAAGTTAGGACACCTCAATAGTTTTTGGGAAACTAATCCCAATTATTTTACCTTGCCACATTATCCAGGCAATAAATTCGGATTCTACTACGGTGTAACGTGGAAGTTTTTTGACTAATCAATACTTGTTTAATATTTAATCAATATCTGTAATTATGACTCTTTTAGAACAAATCCGTGCCAAAGCACAGAAGGCCAACAAGCGCATCGTGCTGGCAGAAGGTACCGAAGAGCGCACGCTCAAAGCCGCCGACATCATCCTCGGTGAAGGTATTGCCCAAATCACACTGCTCGGCAACGAGTCGGAAATCAAGAAATTGGCTTCCGAGTGGGGGTTGAAAAATATTGATAAGGCCACCATCATCGATCCTGAGACGAACCCTCGTCGTGAGTTCTATGCTCAGATGCTTTGCGAAATCCGCAAAAAGAAAGGCATGCAGATGGATGAGGCTATGCGTCTGGTTGCCGACCCGCTGTATTTGGCATGCTTGCTTATCAAGAACGGTGATGCCGATGGCGAGGTGGCTGGTGCTCGCAATGCTACTGGAGATGTGCTTCGTCCCGCTTTCCAGATTGTAAAAACGCTTCCAGGCGTAAGCGTGGTGAGTGGTGCCTTTATCATGATTTTGAAAGACAAGACATACGGTGAGGATGGTATGCTGGTATTTGCTGATTGTGCTGCAACCCC
>JAGHVA010000144.1 GCA_018064565.1 Candidatus Colimorpha onthohippi | reverse complement strand
TGAGTAGATTTCAACAATTTCGAGACTCTCTGTTTCAAGAATATGACTCTTTTAAGGATAAAATAAATGCGGAGTATGCGAATTTCTTGAAAGAGTCTTGGCAAGAGTTTCAAAATAATAAGCCTGTGGACGAGCCTGTGTTTGAACCTGTGTTGTCTGTCCCAGCACCTATGCCAGTAGAACCGGTTAAACATGATGCTAATGTAGTGGTGCATCACGCTGATTCGCCAACAGAACCAACTCCCGATGCTAAGACGGTTCAATCTGATGTTAATCGATCACCAGCTGATCCAATAAATTCTCAAAACAAGAACAAGACATCTCATGTGCCAGATATCTCTTCTAATGATAATATTACGGCGGATCCTTCAAAGTCCTTGTTGCCAGTGCATTTTTATGGTTTGAAAACATCGGTTGCTGTTGATATGCTTCATATCCCTTATTTGTTGCAGCAAACGGAGCAGGCTGTGGCGGACATGTGGAGTCAGTTAAGTAAGAACATAGTGCCTGTGGAACCGATAGAGGCATTGTGTGAGCGCAACCATTGGTGTCAGTGGGCAGTAGTACAGTATGCGGATAGTGTAGCGCATGCGGTATATCCAAAACATCATAACGAGCGGACCGTTTTACAGATGTGGCTTTTGAGTCAGCAAGGTATTAGTGCCAGATTAGCATACGACAATAATAATCGTTTTTATATTCTGGTGGCGGTGGATGGAGGATTGTATGGCAAGCCGTATTTCACTTTAGACGACCAACAATATTATTTGTTAGAGCAAACTCAGTCTGAATCTTTGCTCATCTGTAATCATGAATTTGGACAAAATAAACCGCTGTCGTTGATGATTTCGCATGATATGACACTTGGTGATGGAAAATCAATAAAAGTTCGACAGCTGAAGTCCGACGCATATCCACAGATGACTGCCGATGTTAGCGTAGATCAAGATTTTTTGAATTTTTATGCCCATTACCCGTCTGGCTTTTTGAGTGATAACAAATTGTCTCGTTGGGAAATATTAGCAAAGGCACCTCTATGCCCGACTACGCAATCATCGTTGTATGGTGCAATTGAACAGTCGTTGGAGGGACATTCTGATGAGGAACGCATAGAAATGTTGCTTAACTTTGTTCAAACTGCTTTCGAGTATGGAAATGATAACGAACTGTGGGGGGGAGACAGAGCTTTCTTTGCTGATGAGACTTGCTACTATCCGTATAGCGATTGCGAGGATCGTACCATATTGTTTGTGAATTTGGTTCGGCATTTTACAAATGTTCAAGTTGCAATATTGATGATACCTCGTCATCTATTTGCAGCTGTGGCTTTACCAGGTAATCCTAAAGGAATGTATATTACTATTGGCGACCAGCAATTCACAATAGCAGATCCAACTTGTAAAGGTGCAGTAGTTGGGCAACCTATGGATGGTGTAGATTATAGCCATATAGAGGCTTTGGTAGTGCGGTGATTCGTTCTTCTTGATTCTGTATTAGGAATGGGTTATTTCAGCCCCTTTAGCGTCTCGCCATCGATGCGGAATACTGTCCAGTCGCTCATGGCCTCTGCTCCCATGGATTTGTAAAACTGGATAGATGGTTCGTTCCAATTTAGACACCACCATTCAAACCTGCCATAACTGCGCTCTTGACAAATACGGCCGAGCTGGCGGAACATCCGTTTCCCAATGCCCTGACCGCGATATTCGGGTTTGACATACAAGTCTTCGAGATATAGACCAGCTTTGCCTAAAAAGGTGGAGAAATTATGAAAGAAGAGTGCAAAACCGACTTCAATATCGTCTTTCATAACAAAGAGGACTTCGGCATTGTGCTTTATAAATAGTTGCTCATGAAGTGTGTCGTAATCTGCTACAACCAGATGATCCATCTTCTCATATCGTGCCAGATCGTGGATAAAATCGAGTATTAGCTGCGTGTCAGTATCTGTCGCAAAGCGAAATTTGATGGTGGAGGTATTGTCCATAATGATGTGATATTTTTTGCTGCCTGTTTCTTGGTACTATCTGATTTTGAGCATTTTGAGGTATTCTTTTTGTTGGGCGGTGATGCGAAAGCTTTCGCAGGCTTTTTGGATGGTTTTGTTCTGTACCCAGGGGGTGAGTTTATTCCGCTCAATGTAGGGAATCGTATCATCCCATTGC
>JAGHVA010000264.1 GCA_018064565.1 Candidatus Colimorpha onthohippi | reverse complement strand
AAAACTGGACCCGATGCAGATACAAATAGCCGACATAAGCAAGAGCCATACATGCCCGTTGGCGGCTATGGTTCGTAAAAGACTACATAAGATGGAGGTTCGCAGTGGTATAACGGTGGTGTTTAGTGCCGAAAAGACAGCATCACATGCTATGGTAGAGGAATTGCAAGAAAACAAGCGAACCACTTTGGGAACTATTTCGTACATCCCCCCAGTGTTTGGCTGCGCATGTGCCTCTGTCGTGGTGCGCCATTTGGTACGGGTGGCAGACTAACACGACGATACAAAACCTATTAGCCCAGCGAGTGGTAGTCTATCTTCGCCGATATTGTCAAAAAAAAGTTGTATCTTTGCAATCCGTAAGGATTGCTTTTTTTGTAGCTGTGAATTACATCATTAAATATAGTGCCAGATATCTCGTGGTGTGCTTGTTTGTGTCGTTGACAGTACTGCTGTGTGGGTGCAAGGCGGACTTCTCGCCTAATGCAGAGTGGAAAGACGTTCCAGTAGTGTATTGTATCTTAGATCAAGACGATAGTGTGTCGTACGTGCGTGTGCAGCGATGCTATCTTGGTGAGGGCGATTTGATGCGTTACGGTGCGGTGTATGACTCTGTCAACTATCCAGCAGATGCGTTAGATGTGATGATCCTGCGTTGGAGCGATGAAACACAGATAGGCAGTTATGGCGCTGTTCCACAAGATACTTTAAGGTTTGCCTATCACATCATAACCGATAAAGTCAGTGGTGATTTTTCCTATCCGAATCAGCCTGTGTATAGCAGAATACGACAACAAGGCGATTGGGTGGAAGGATGTGTGTATCAATTGGTTGTTAAGTATAAACAAACTGGTGAAGTGTTGGCTCGATCGCAGACTCGGCTGGTTGGCGATTGTGAGGCTGCCACTTGGCTTAGTCGTCCGCATCCGTCGATGGTGGGGCGCCAGTTTTCGTTTACCAAAGATCGAAACTTCCAGTTAGAGTGGTATCCCTTTGTGCTGGGGCGCCGCTATCAGCTCATTGTAAATTTTTTGTACCGCTACGAGTATGACCACCCCGAGGTGTTGCATCGCATACCAACTTCGTGCAGTAGTGTAAGCAGCAATATGACCGAAAGTGTGCTTACTACCTCGTTGTCGCATGGCGCTTATCTGTCCAATATTGAGAGCGTTTTGCGAGGCGATACCGCAACGAAACGTTTTGTCGATACCGTCGAAGTGATGATGAGTGTGTGCAACGAGCCGTTACACGCCTATTTGAATGCCATCAGCGCATCTGCCCAAGCCATGCAAGAACAAAATCAAATGTATTCCAATATTGAGGGAGGTGCTGGCGTGTTCGGCGCTCGCCGGTCGCATCTGCTGTTGCGATGTCCTACCGATAGGTCAAGCAACGGACCTTATGGAATGCGCTATCTGATAGACCAATTGAAACTAAATTTTGTATTTACGGAAAACCGCAGAGATTAACTTTTTTTAGTGTTTTTGAAGGATATGAAACATATTTATTTAGCTGTTGATTTGGGCGCTACGAGCGGAAGAACGGTAGTGGGAGAACTTGAGAATGGCATGTTGAGCCAGCGAGAACTGACACGTTTCGCTAATCCGATAATTCAGGTTGCTGGACATTATTTCTGGGACATCTTTGCTTTGTATGGTGAATTGATAAAAGCACTCAAACAATGTGCAGAGCAGCATATAGAGATAGAAAGTATTGGTATCGACACGTGGGGCGTAGATGTGGTGTGTTTTGATGCTCATGGATTGCCATTGCGCAACCCTTACAGTTATCGCGACCCTCATACAACACAGTCGGTGACGGATGGCTTGTTTGCCAAAGTGCCCAAATGGCAGGTGTATGAGACTACTGGTATTCAATTTATGAATATAAATACTCTGTTTCAACTGGAGGCGATGCTTGAGGCGCAAGACGGAGTTTTGCAGATGGCCGACAAAATTTTGTTTATCCCCGATGCGCTAACCTACATGCTTACTGGGACAGCAGTATGTGAGTCCACCATATTGTCAACAAGCCAGTTGCTTAATCCTCGCACGAAACAAATAGATGAAACCTTGCTGAATGCCGTGCGGGTACAGCAGCGGCAGATGGGCAGGCGAGTGGAGCCAGGTACTATAGTGGGGACGCTTTCCGACGAAGTCCGTCAACTTACAGGACTTGGTGCTATTCCCGTTGTGGCAGTGGCTGGTCATGATACGGCAAGCGCTGTGGCTGCTGTGCCAGCAAGAGATGAGTCGTATGCCTATCTAAGTTGCGGTACATGGTCGCTTTTGGGTATCGAACTGCAAGCACCTATCATCAACCAGCAAAGTTACGATTTGAATTTTACCAACGAAGGCGGCGTATTCGGCACTACCAGGTTTTTGAAAAATATATGTGGATTGTGGATCTTTGAGCGTTGTAGAGCAGAGTGGCAGGATGCTCCACAACAGGTGGCTCAGTTAGTGTCAGCAGCAGCTGCTGCTCCATCGTGCGGTACAAAGATAGATCCCGATGACCCGATGTTTGCCAACCCTGTGAGTATGGTGTCAGCTATCAACGACTATTGTGCGCAGCACCACCTTGTTGCACCTCAAGGATATGCGCAGACTGCGCGCTGTATATTTGAGAGTTTGGCGGCTAAATACAAGGAGGTGGTTGATATGTTGAGAATGTTTGCCCCATTTGAGATTAGGCAGCTGCATGTCATAGGTGGCGGCTCTCAAAATGCCTTCTTGATGCAACTTGCAGCCGATGAGTTGCAGATGCCTGTGGTAACTGGTCCAGTGGAGGGCACGGCAATGGGCAATTTGATGATGCAGGCGGTGGCTGCGGGCGTGTGTGGAAATCTAAAAGAGATGCGCGAGGTGGTAGGTCGCTCTACTCAAGTGCATACCTATATGCCACAAAGGTAAATATATATTTTCTTTTTTCGGAAACAAATAAACA
>JAGHVA010000147.1 GCA_018064565.1 Candidatus Colimorpha onthohippi | reverse complement strand
GCTTGTCTGCTCTCGGCTTAACGAAAACCTTATTTTGATAATGCTGTCGCACTGCATCAATTTGCTTGTCATTTCCACATTGACCAACATTATTTGAATATAACGATACTGACGACGACTGCGCCACTGGCAAAGGTATTCCGTTTTTAAGCATAATACATTCTATACCGCCCAATTGAGCCATAGCGTTCAACCATACATCATCAGCATTAGGTGTAAGTGATAAAAATAGATTAGAATCCAGCAAGTCATTATACATGTCTGATGGCTTAAACATAGTGCCACCGCCAGAACCAAAGAAGATATCATCATTCGATATATTCTGATACAAATCAATCCAACATGAGTATGGCATGACTACCCCATCGCTGTTATACCTCATAAGATAACCAAAATTACAAACCAGCACGTGCTGCCTATTGCCCTTTGCTGCCAACATCCGTTCTATCAAATTAGTAGGATAATATATGTCATCATCCACGAGCACGACCCAACTATCGGGAAACTGTTGCGACACGTAAAAATATTTTTTATGCGAACGGATATCGCCTTTCACCCATTTGACTTGAAACACTTCATCCTCGATATCCAACAACGAATCTGGCAATCGTTTTGTTGGGAATTGATCCTCGGAGAGCCATAGAAAAATTTTCTCTGGTCTTACCGTTTGCCGTTTCATGCAAGCAACCACTTGCCATACATTCGATATCCTATCGGGAAACGATGTTAGCGATACAACAACACCTTCAGCTACGACAGGCGAATAAGGATACAGCTTCGCAAGCCGCTTAGGTAATACCGTTTTGGCCATAAACCGCACAGCCCTGCGCAATGGCGTAAACAGGATATTGGGTATTCCTTTATACTCATGCAGCAGTCCATAAAAAGCGACCATCTTATTCAGAACGTTCATACGCAAATATTATTAGCGAAGCAAAAAAACAAAAAGTAGCAGGACTTAACCAATACGTACTATCGATAATAAAATAGAATGGACAAGCAATAAGAGCCAACAGGATAGCACTACGTGCGGCACCATGAGGCATCTTGTACCAATGTATAAGATATTTGACAGCCAATGCCAAAAATAATGCAAATACCAGCACACCACTCTCCACAAGCAATTCGAGCAAAAGGTTATGCGGAACTAAGAAATCCGCATTGGGAATTGTGGCATACGATACCACCACACCGCCCACTCCAGTTCCCAAGCCATGCGTATTCAATACCAATTGCAACCCATTGCGCCAAATACCAAACCTTGCTTCGTTACCAATATCTGCAATCGACTTGAATTTAAATATCACATAAGGAAACAGATAACAACACAAGACAGCACCGACCACGACGACAGCCGAAATAATTCCAATTCGTTTATAGATATGTTTTGATTGTTTATTACGGTCACAACGGTTGCCAAACAATCTCATCCACAGAGCCACCAAGAGCATGATAACAACAGATATCACACCACCTCTTGAACCATTAAATAGAATGATTACAACTAACAGAAACAGTGCAATACATGCTGTGATATGTTTTTTTTCAATTTTTTGCACTCCAATCAGTTTGAACAATACAAAGGGGAGAGCAAAGCATAGGAACGTTACATACGAATTTAAATTACCAAAAAATGTTGATGCAAAATGGTGTATAATTGTTTTCGACCCGATATGCATACGGGATGCTGAAGCGTCAATACTTAGAGAAAGATGCTGGTCGGTAATAATTTCCCACATACCGAATACCGATGTAAACAGAACCGCAAAAATCCAGCCTGCAGCTACTGCGCCATGTGGTTTGGCTGCTTTGGTAGCAAACAAACAGATCTCTGATAGTAGCAAGAAATGCACACAATAATACACCAGCGACTTTAATCCATCGCCATTGTAAGGAGTCCAAATCATAGACACCGAAAGCCACGCCAGCCAAAACAAGAGAAATCCAAACAGCCATTTATAACGACGAACGTTTTCAAAAGCCGAAAAAAATGAGGGAACCAGTAACAACGCCAAGATCCTAACGGGTTGCAAAGCCCCCCCCAAATTACCAACTGCCAAAGAGGCAATCAGCAAAAAAAGATAAACATCATATTTGTTCAAATCAGTGCTACGCATTGTTCAATCTGCTCTTTATTAACTGGCTTGGATTATAATTCGAGAAAATTTATACATATCACACAGCAAACATCCACAAATGCAAACAGACACCCAATTTTCGACAAACTGTTGAGAACAGATTGCATACCAACCAAAACATGCGACCCAACCCATATAATCTCTCGTCTTAAAAAAGTTAAATGAGGTTCAAAGTTTATTCGATATTTTATATCAATGTGCGACACAAACCGTTGCAACTCTAACTTAATAATACAAAATTAGTACTATTATTTGAATTGTGCAAAAGTTCATTCGATTTTCTTATCATTATACTTAATAAAAAAAAAACGATGCCACAG
>JAGHVA010000184.1 GCA_018064565.1 Candidatus Colimorpha onthohippi | reverse complement strand
AGCAATACAGCGCACTCAAACACCAGTTAGAGACACTTACTGCCCAAGAATTACAAGCCCGCAAAGAGCAGGACTACAACCAGTTCTTATACGACGAACTCGTAGCCGCCAACCTCTCTGCCCCTCAAGAAGACGAAGCCGACGAACAAGTCCAATTGGAGTCGGAAGCTGAACTGCTCAACCATACCGAGCAGTTGCAAGAGGCATTTACCGCTATAGTCCAAAACTGCGACAACGATGACGATGGCATCATAGCCCGGCTCACCAAAGCCAAGGCAGATCTTGCTCATATACAATCATACCAAGCCGACTTGCCTGAGATTGCCATGCGCATGGACTCAACAATCATTGAGTTGCGCGATATCATCTCTTCAATACAACAAATTAACAACAACCTTGACTATTCGCCACAAAGACTTCAATACATCACCGACCGGCTCGACCTGATTTACCGTCTTGAAAAAAAACATGCAACCAACAGCATAACGCAACTGATAGCCATACGGGATAACCTAAAATCAACATTGGAGGCACAGCAGTCGCTCACCGAGCAAATATCTGCCACCATGGAAGAAGTTGACAATGCCTTTAAGCAACTGCAAGCCACGGCAGACCTTTTGACGCAATGCAGACTTGAAGCGGCCTCTTATATAGAGACGTCAATATTACCAATCTTAACCGACTTGGGTATGCGAGAGTCGCAGATACAGGTACGCCTAACACCTTCAAGCGACTATGGCAATATGGGTCACGACGATATTCAAATTCTGTTTAATGCCAACCGCGGGGGAGAGCTAAAACCTCTTCATAAAGCCGCATCGGGAGGAGAACTCTCCCGCCTGATGCTCGCAATAAAAGTTATCTGTAACCAGGTAAATACACAGACAGCGCCCACGCAACAATCAGACTACCGAAAATCACTCATCTTTGATGAGATTGACACTGGCGTATCGGGCGACATCTCCGTTGCAGTAGGTAAGATGATGCGCCAGATGAACTACGGATGTCAAGTGATAGCGATAACCCATCTGCCACAAATTGCAGCCAAAGCCGACCAACATTTCAAAGTGTCAAAGGCCATCGATGCTACTGCCAACCGAACAATATCTACCATGAGCCCACTGACTACCGATCAGAGAATCAACGAAATTGCAGTAATGCTCTCGTCCAACCCTCCCACCGCTGCAGCCATCCAAATAGCTCACGAACTGATGAATTAACCCTACCCTACTACATGAATTTACAACACACCCCCATAAAGCCACATGTCGTCATTATTCTGACGTTGCTAACCCTACTATCCTACACCACATCGCTCGAAGCGCAACCTAAAGCAAAGAAAAAAACTTTTTCCTCACCTTTTATTGCTCCGATGAACATACCTTTATCCTTTTCAGGGGCATTTGGTGAAATCCGTCCCAACCATTTTCATTCTGGCATAGATATTCGCACAGATGGCGAGATTGGCATCCCCGTAATGGCTGCCGCCGATGGATATGTGTCGCGTATCAAGATCTCGCCATGGGGGGGAGGGAACGTAATCTATATCGACCATCCCAATTGCAAGGATTTATTTGGACACACGCTACGCACGGTGTATATGCACTTAGACCACTTCAACCCCAAAATAGCACTATGGACATTGCAAAGCCAATACCATATACAATCGTGGTCTATTGATACCATAGTTGCACCTGGAGTACTCGCCGTACACAAGGGCGACATCATAGCTTATAGCGGCAACTCCGGTTCATCGGGCGGTCCGCACTTACATTTTGAAATTCGACGTGCCCACAACGACCAGCCTCTCAACCCCGTATTGTTCGGCATCACCGACCACGACCACACCTCCCCTATCATCAAAGACATAAAACTATACCCCGCATCAGACAGAAGTTGTGTCAACGGAAACACACAATCTCGATCGTTGCCTGCAAAAATAAACCAAATGACCGTAAGCGGCCCCTTCTTCGTGGGGATAAACTGCTACGACCAGTCTGAAACCTACAAAGGAAAAAACGGAGTAGATGATATTAAACTATATGTTGACGACTCACTTGTATGGCACTACAGCATACGCACCTTTCTATTTGAGAACACCAATCTCTGCAACTATCTTATCGACCACCCTACTTACCAATCGCTGAGAGTGGAATATCTACTCACACGAGGAATACCCAACAAAAAACTACCTGGGACAACTTATCACGACTATTATACCACTCAGTTTCATAGTTATCAAGGCATCATTATGCTTGCTACAGGCACACACACCTTACGCTATGAGGTGTGCGATGCGGCTGGAAACTGCACTACCAAATCGTTTTATGTACAGTCAACCAACGACCAATTATACAGCGAAGTTACACATGCATGCCTCCCCGATTATCTATCGCTTATACCCGATTCAGCCAAAATAGCAAGTCGTCTCAAAGCCAAACAGATGGAGATACTTAACGACCACACTCCCCCTACCATCAGACTTTGCCATAGCAAACAGAAACAACAAATGCCAAAAGCCAAACCTGGACTAACCATAACATTTAGACTATCCGATCGGGGCAGCGGGATAAAAGACTATGCTTGCTACCTCAACGACAAGTGGATATTGGCACAATACGATGGAAAAAAATCTACACTGAGCGTTACACTGCCCACTGGAGACAAAAACTACGGCATCAAAAACTACCCATCACTACTGCCGTCGGGCAATAAAATCACGGTGGTTGTTACCGACATGGCCGACAATGAGGCTCACGAAACCTATCAGCTTTACTGACAATATGAATCCTGATTGCTCCACACCCAAAGCTATCGCGCTCATAGGCTATATGTACAGCGGAAAATCGTCAGTAGCCCATCGCCTATCCTACGAGTTCGGCATACCCTCGTATGATCTTGACGATATATTTGAAGAGCGATACCACACTACCATACCCATTTTCTTTAAGAAATACGACGAGCCGTTGTTTCGCAAACTCGAAACACAGTTGCTACAGCAAACACTGACGCACCTGCTGGATAGTACCAGTACACCAAACAATAGCCCTGCCCAGTACATACTGGCTACTGGAGGTGGCACCCCTTGCTATAACAACAACATGGAACTTATCAAGCAATATGCGACTTCAATATATCTACGATACTCGTCTCAGAGTTTATATGAACGAATGCTCGTAGCACACCATACGCGCCCCGTATTGGCAGCCGTTCCCGTTGAGCAGCGTCATGATTTTATAGCCCAACAGCTTCATGAACGAAACAAATTTTACAGTCAAGCCGACATCATCATCGACGCAGACAAACTCTCAACAAAAGAGATTTGTCAACAGATAATTGATGAACTGACAAAATAGTACACCAATTGATAAAATAATCGTACCTTTGCAAAACTATAGCATATAATCATAACTCTATCATGAAATACGACCAACGCGGCGTTTCGGCATCAAAAGAAGATGTGCACAACGCAATCAAAAACATCGACAAAGGCCTATTCCCAAAGGCTTTCTGCAAAATTATTCCAGACACATTGGGTGGAGACCCTGATTATTGTAATATCATGCATGCTGATGGCGCTGGCACCAAGTCATCGTTGGCCTACCTATATTGGCGCGAGACAGGCGATTTAAGTGTGTGGAAAGGCATTGCCATCGATGCGGTTGTAATGAATCTGGACGATTTGCTCTGCGTAGGTGCCGTTGACAATATTTTGCTTTCTTCTACCATTGGGCGAAACCGTCAGTTGGTGCCTGGCGAGGTAATCAGTGCTGTAATCAATGGCACAGAAGAATTTCTGCAAGAGATGCGCGACTTGGGCGTAGGCATCTATCTCACTGGAGGCGAGACTGCCGACGTGGGCGATTTAGTCCGCACCATTATTGTAGATAGCACCGTTACTGCGAGAATGAAACGTTCAGATGTCATTGACAATGCCCATATCAAACCTGGCGATGTCATTGTTGGTCTGGCATCCTACGGACAAGCCACCTACGAGACCTCTTACAATGGCGGCATGGGAAGCAACGGCCTGACTTCGGCTCGGCACGATGTGTTCAGCCAGTATTATGCACAACAATTCCCGATGAGCTACGACAACAGCCTCCCCAAAGAGGTAGTTTACTGCGGTTCAAAACGGCTGACCGACCCTACTGAGATTCCTGGCGTAGATGCTGGTCACATGGTACTCTCTCCCACTCGCACTTACGCACCAATTATCCGTCGCATCCTCGACGAATACCGCCCAAAGATTGATGGCATGATTCATTGCTCTGGCGGAGCACAGACCAAAGTACTTCATTTTATCGACAACCTGCATGTTATTAAAGACAACTTATTTCCTGTGCCACCACTTTTCAAACTGATACATGAACAAAGCGGCACCGACTGGCAAGAGATGTACAAGGTGTTCAACATGGGTCATCGCATGGAGATATACACCGATGAACGCACAGCACAAGACATCATCGAAATCAGCCACAGCTTTAATGTAGATGCGCAGATAATAGGCCGATGCGAACAGCATCAAGGTGCAAAGGTTACGGTAAAAAGCCAATTTGGCGAGTTTGTATATTAGTCGCATCGCACAGTCGCTACTCCCAAAAGCAGCAGTTGAAGAAAAAGAAGTTGATTGTTTTCTTGATTTGAAATAGTTGCATGTAGCAATGCGGCATGCAACCTCTATAATCACCCAAACCATGGTTCAGCGCAGATATACCGGCGGACAATATGACTTCAAAACCATCGTAGAAGATGGTGCTGTCATCTCCGACAAGACGGGGTTGATGTACGACCTCGTAAAAAACAACACCTTCGTATTCCTCAGTCGCCCGCGCCGCTTCGGCAAGAGCCTCCTATGCTCGATGCTGAAGTACTATTTCCTTGGCAAGAAAGAGCTCTTCAAAGGCTTTGCCATAGAACATTTAGAGAAGGATTGGAAACAATACCCCGTGCTTACGTTCTCGATGAGTTCGTTCAAGAATGAGAATGCCGAAGGAGTACGCCGTGCGCTTATGAGTAAGTTGAAGGCGTATGGCGAGACATATGGTTGCAAAGATGACGAGTTGTCTCCTGGCTTGCTATTTAGCGGTATTATACGCCGCGCTGCTGCTGGAGGTACCAAGGTGGTGCTGATTATCGATGAATACGATGCACCGATGCTCGACACAGAGCGCAGCGACGAGGACGAGACGGCAGTGCGCCGCGTGATGCTGGATTTCTACCAGCAAATCAAGGAATGCACGGGATACATCCAGTTTGCATTCCTCACGGGCATCACCAAGTTCTCCAACCTCAGCATTTTCTCTGCTATCAACAACCTTTGCAATATCTCCATGCTTGGCCGTTACTCCACCATCTGCGGCATCACGCAAAGCGAGATGGAGACCACCTTCAAACCCGATGTAGAGAACCTTGCAGAATATTATGAAGTCTCCTACGACGAGATGCTGGCTATCCTCAAAGAGCACTATGACGGCTACCGCTTTGCAAAGCGGCAACCAGAGGAGATATACAATCCCTATAGTCTTACCAATGCATTTAAGGTGTGTGAAATCTCCAACTTCTGGTTCGAGAGCGGCACTCCAAGCTACCTGATACCCTTTCTCAAGAAGTTCAAGACGGAGGTAACGGGTCTGAATGATATGTGTGTGAACGAAAGCGATTTCCATGTGTCGCTCGACTCTATGACCACCGCGCTACCGCTTCTTTTTCAGAGTGGCTACCTCACCATCAAGGGTTACGACTCAATCAGCGAAAACTACACCCTTGGCTTTCCCAATAGCGAGGTGCGCTCTGGCTTCATGAACTGTGTGTTGAAAGAATTGCTCGGTGTCGGTGTGAGTTCACAAGGCATAGCTGGCAATTTCTACGCCTCGCTCTACCGCGAACGTATCGACGATGCAATGCAGTATCTTCGTGCCTATTTTGCCAGCATCCCTTATCCGCAACAGGGAGTTTCGTCGTTGGACGACTTCGCCCGTTTTGAGGACTACTACCAGACGTTATTGTATGTGGTGTTCAGTATCTTTAGCAGCAAGATACACACGGAGGTTCGTTCTGCGCGTGGCCGTGCCGATGTGGTCTTCTCCATGCCCGACACACAGTATGTGATGGAGGTAAAACTGTGCAAGACCAATGCCGAGTCGGAGAAAGCCGCCGAGGAGGCACTGTCCCAGATTGACGACAAGGGTTACGCTATCCCCTACGAGAAGCCAGGCAAACGGGTGGTGAAGATAGGTGTGGCATTCTCGCAAGAGAGCCGCACGGTAGAGGAGTACTTAATCCAAGAAGCGTAGCCTATTCTATAATAGCAGATAGCAACATCAAAAGTTGCTGCTAACGCTTACGCAGTTGCCAAAAAGCGACCGCAGCTGCGGCAGCCACATTCAGCGAATCTACATTGTTCTGCATCGGAATCTGCACTATATAATCGCAGCAATCCAACATCGCCTTCGAGAGTCCATCGCCCTCGGTACCCATAACAATTACCATCTTATCGATTGTTTGCAACAGCGGATTATCAACCGCGATAGCACGTGGAGTAAGTGCCATAGCCGCCGACAAAAAACCTAACTGCCGCAACATACTCAAGACTTCGCAAGGCTGATTGCCTACTACCGAACTTACATAACACCAAGGCACTTGAAACACCGTGCCCATGCTTACACGCACCGACCTACGGTTGAATGGGTCACTGCACGTTGGAGTGAGCAACACGCCATCAATACCCAAAGCAGCCGCCGCCCTAAATATTGCCCCAGTGTTTGTCGCATTGACCACGCCATCCAGAAGCACCATACGATGCGCACCAGCGCACACCGTTTCGACCGATGGCAACTGTGGACGGCGCATAGCACACAACACACCCCTTGTAAGCTCGTAACCTGTAAGTGAGACCAACTTCTCACCAGGTGCCACATATATTGGCATGTCAGGAGGGCACAACCGCAACAACTCTTCTGCATCACCATGCAGATGACGTTCGGTAGTTAGAATAGACAGCGGAGTATAACCATAATCCAAAGCCACACGCACCACCTTGGGACTTTCCGCAATAAAGACCCCTTGCGATGGCTCAAGCTTATTGCGTAATTGAGCCTCTGTCAGCCTACAATAAGGAGCCAACTCTGGCGCATTCAAGTCGGATATAGCGACAACCATTTATTTCTGTCCAAAGAGGATAGACATAATGGTAATATCATCGTTGGGTTCGTTGCCTTCGACAAATTTACGCACGGTCTCAAGCAAACTATCCACCACCTGCCGCTCCACCTTATTGCTACCATCTGGATCTAATTGACGTGGGACTACAGCACCTTTTTCCTTTGCCCAAGCAAGCAAACGGTCGTCGCCAAAAAGCTCTTTTGCGCGAGTTTCTGCCTCTGAGATACCGTTTGTATAAATCAGCAATCGCGTGCCTGGCTCCAAAGTAAGTTCTTCGTCCTCATACACAAAAGAATCAAACAGACCGATAGCCAAGTTAGGCTTCGCTTTCAAGAAATAAGGTTCACCCGATGGCGGCATAACAATGATGGGGTTGTGACCTGCATTACAATACTTCATAACCCCCGTCTCGAGGTCAATACGACCAGAAATACAAGTAACAAACATACCCGTCTCGTTGGCCTCAGCCACAGCTTTATTGATACGTCCCATCACCTGCCCCATGGTAAAACCTAAACCAGAGAAGAAACGGAATGCCGAACGGGTAATAGCCATCATCAAAGCCGCTGGTACACCCTTGCCCGACACATCACCTACAGCAAAATAGAGTGTGTTGTCTTTGATCAAAAAATCGTATAGGTCGCCACCCACCTCCTTGGCAGGCTGCAAAAATGCCGACAGCTGCGGAGGGAAATTGGTAGCCAGCATACCCATCTGGATATTACGCGCCACATTCAACTCACCTTCCATACGCTCATTGGCTGCTGTGGTACTTTTCAACTCGCTGATATAATGCCCCAATGAAGTCTGCATAAATGCAAACGAGTCGCGCAACCGCAACATCTCATCTTCGGTACGTATCTCTGGCAATATCGTAGCGAAATTGCCCTTTGCTATCGAGATGGCAGCCTCTGAGAGTTCTGTGATAGGACGCGTAAGACGACGCACGATAGAGTAGCAGATAATAAACATTACCAACAACCCAAACAAGCACACCAAAGCCAACATAATATGCATTTGGGTGGTACGAGCCATGATGTCGCGATATTCACACACCAACGACAATTTCCAGCCGTTGTGTAACGGTTTGAAAACCGATAATGACGCCACCGACCCTTGCAACACTTTAGATAGTCCACTTTCGCCGTTGACAATCCGCTGGCACGACTCTATGATAGCCTCGTTCTGACTTTCATAAGCCATTGCCATTAGCGTTTGTCCTACCAGACCGTTAGAGTCGTTGGCATTGATATACGAACCGTTATAACTAACCAGATTCATATACGAGTGCTCGTACGGATGAATTGAGTTGACCCGACTCGCTATATGCAACAACGGAATATCTGCGGTCATGACAGCCAGAACATTTGAGTCTTTATCCATGATAGGACATGCAAACGTAGCAATGTACTGATTGCAACCCCCTTCGTCATAATAAGGCTCACTCCAATAAGGTTGCTTAAGCATATATGGAATTTGGAACCATTCCATGTAGCGATAGTCATAATCTTCGCTACCCAGTTTTTTCATTTTAATGGCGCCCAAACTGTCTCTGTATGCGTAGGTACTATACCACGTGTCGCCCCTGTGAACACCCTCCACAAAAGCTATCATCGAAGCTGTCAAAAGGTCGCTTTTGTTAACAAACGACTGAACCATAAAATCGCAGACCATGTCGTTGTTCAAATAGGCCATCATTATCTGCGCACCCGCCGAAGTAGAAATCTCCACCTCCGTAATATCTTTCTCAATCTCGGCAGACACAACATCCAACGTTAATTGAGCTGACTTTGTAGATTCGTCAATGATAATCTTACTTGAAGAGATGGCCACAAAAATCAATGCCACGATAAAAATCAGGGAGACCATCAACAAAATGTTGAGACTCAGACGAGCAGAAAAAGATTTATTAGAACCCACTGTTTGAAGTTTTACTAATTAGTTATACTATTTAACTATCCAAATGCCTGACTCGCATTACTGCTTACGAGCACCTCCTACCATCAAATCTTCATAATCGAACAGACGTGGCATGACACCTGCTGAGACCATAATCCCAGACAAATTCTTAAACCTCTCTTTAGGATACGGTTTATAATCAGGCTTGTTGGTCTCTTTATTCACTTGCAAGCGTAACACCTCCTCCAGCATCATTCGCTGCATAGTACGGTTAGAGACTACATGGTTCGCTTTCATATATGCCATCGTGATATCCAAAGCCTCGTCTTGATGTTGACGGGTATATTCCCAACCCCGTTTGGTGGCTCGGACAAATTTATCTACCACAGCCTTGTTGTTCTTATAATACGTTTCATCCACAAAAATCGCATCTTCTGGCACATCAAAACCCTTATCAGCAAACCTATAAATATTAGTATCTGGGAATTCACCTACCGACATACGCAACGCAATCAGCTCGCTAAACGATGTCATCAAAGAAGCATCCACCGCATGATGAGTAAACAGACCTATTCCACTATTATAATCAACCCACTGAATGCCCAAATTCGCTACTTTGTCCAATATCAAACACGGCTCAGAGAAACCTTTATGCCATCGTCCTATCTTCTTTCCCTTAAATTTTTCTGGATCGCCAACTGGAAAATGCGCCACGCAACAAAGACTACTGCGCTGCGACAACTGCAAAACATTCACCAACTTCACTCCCTTGCTACGCGCCACGATGCCTTGCATCAGTTGCGCCCCAGCAAAATGAGCCTTGCCTTCAACCAATAAATCAATTGAGTTTTGACTTGAACTTGCTCCAATATGACGGATTTCTACGTCCAACCCTTCGTCTTTGTAGAATCCTTTTTGCAGAGCAACATAATAACCTGCAAACTGTGATTGAGCGGTAAACTGCGGCACGAAGACCACTTTTTGAGACCAAACCGATTGCGACAACACCATCGCCGCAATCAGTAACAACACAAACTTAAATAAGTTACAATTCATTGATAAACATTCTTAATGAGTTGGCAAAGATACATCATTTTTTTATACCACTATAGAAAAAAAAGCAAAAGCACTATCGATTGTTATTAACACATGCCACCATCTCCAGCAACTCTTTGTCGCATCCCAAAAGCGAAGCAATCCGGATGGCTTCTTGAGGCGGTTCGGCCACAGTGTCCAAAACGAGCGAATAGTCCATAAACTGATTTATTGTTTGCACACTTACAGCCACATGACCTATCGTCTCATCAAATCCACGCACACGATACCTTTTAGACACCACACTACCCAGCGAATAGTGCGTAGTTATAACCGTCAGACTGCTCCTTTGTTGTAAAACATTTGCAATAGCTTCTGCCAATACCCGCCCTTCTTTGGGGTTGGTGGTTCTGGCAGGCTCATCAATCAGCACCATCAGCCGTTGAGAACGAGACTGGGATATCAGACTACTAATCTGCGTCATCTCCGCTGCAAAAGACGAGAGACCACGCAACTCATTCTGTTCGTCACCCACACACAACACCACATCATCTACCAATACCAACTGAGCCGATTCGGCGGGAACCCACATCCCATATTGTGCCATCATTTGTGCTACAGCAAGCGTCTTGAGCAACACGGTCTTTCCGCCCATATTGGTACCTGTAACCAACGTTACACCTGGGCCAATTTCTACATCTACAGGCTGGTATCGCAACCCTTGCTGCTCTTTGTGATGACGCAACGATGGGTTATACAGACCACGCAATGCAGATTTGGACTCAGACACGAGGGGCATCGTCAAATGCCAATCGCAAGCCAACCTTGCCTTAGCCCATAACACATCAATATACGCCATCTGACTCAATGCCAACAACAACCGCTCTGCATCATCACGCAAGCTGTCGCTCAAACGATGTAAGACCTCTGCTTGTATTTGCTGCTCCTGCGCCACATAACCCACCAATTCGCCACTTGAATCAGAGTCAGCCTGCATCCTCAACTTCTTTAGCTGCTTACGGATTTCGCTAAGCCTGCTGTCGTAACTATCATAGACATAAAAACTCACCACTCCCGTACTGTCTGGATCAAGCAACCGAAAAACATCCTGCACATCAGGCACCGACAGCACATCCTCCATATTTAACGCTACCGCCGACTGACGCACACATGCCACTTGTTGGCACAAATTCTTGATTTCAAACAGGTCAACCTCACTCATCACCTCTCCATGTCGCAACGACTCAAGCGTGTTATGAATATCGTGAAGCTGCATAAGCGCATGCCCAATAGCCATAACCGACTCTTTAGCATTCTCATCTCCAAGCAAACGGACACACCTCCCCACACGAAGCCACTCCTCGCGCAAAGCTACAGCATCTGCACTCCACGGCAAGTTATTTTTGTAACGGCGCCCTGCCGATGAATACGTTTCTATGTTCTCCAACACATACTCAAAACCTTCAAACTTTTTCATATACTGACTTAACATTAAATAGAATAGGATGTATCAAGAATCGGATTGGTTAGTCTTGTTTCTCACATTGCTTGACATCATACACTGGTATGCCCAAAGCTTCTGACATAGCCATACATGCCTTTTCTGAGTTGAGTGTATAGCCTTGCGGTGATGTCGGATTGAGTGTAACCGCTATCAATCGGGATCGTTGCAACACCTGCACACTGCCCCCCATACCACAAAAGGCTGCATAAACTTCGGGGGTGATAAAGAGTTTGGTAAAATCACGTACTATCAATTGAGCCGGTCTGCGAGAGTTGGTCAAGCTCTTTAACAGTCTGTCGGTAACTGCTCCTGGCACATAAAACCGGTTGCCATATTCGAATAGTTTGTCACCCATTTGACTCAAGAGAAACACCGACGGCAACTCTAAATCGTGAAGCTGATTTTGGTTGTCGATAGCCCATACTCCTGATGTGATACCACTTAAACAATCTACCAACCAACTATCTACCACATCAAGATTGATTAAGTTGAACACAAAACGTGTTTTTGAGATTAGTTGTGGCAAACTGGGCGATACCGCTGCGCCTGTAGCCAAAACCATAGCTTCTGTAACCGTTGGCGATGCCAAGCTCAACCGCGACAATGCCCCGTCAATTATGGTGCAACTAATAGAAGCATCATCCCGCTGGGCGGCAATAATCTGACGCAACCGTTCTGTGGTAGCTGGTCCTGACAGGATAACCTGCCCCCGTTGCAACACGTTAGCCGTAACCAATCGTCCCATTGCTGTATGCCACTCGCTGGTTGCCACAATCTCGGACAATAACTGACGATGATTATAGTGGACTTCGGACGTCACCAGCCGCATCCCCTCATACAACGTTATCTCTGGCTTGCTGGTTGCATACACACTATCTTGCTGTTCTCCGTCAACGCCAATAGAGGTTACCAAACATTTTTTCTTCCTGTCATGCAGTCCGCGGAGGATATAATTCAGCGTTACCGTCTTGCCTGTATTTTTGGCAAGACCCACCACAGCCAACGACCGATATTGCAGTATATCAGTAATAAACACCGTTGTTATCAAATTTGTATAGTGTACAAAAATACAAAAAAAAACAGACTAACCATCCCACGCAACCTACATTGTCAAAACGACGAGCCCACCCTTGAATGCAACCGATTTGAGGAAGACACAAGAAGTTACAAAAAAAAATGTAACTTTGCAGAATACGCAACAACATTTTTTTTAATCTAACAAAAAGATAACAAAATGGTTACAAAACTTGACGATCTCCTGGAACTCGTAAAGACCAAGGGCAAGAAAAGATTGGTGGCGGCTTACGCTAACGATTCTCATACTATCGGTGCTGTCAGCATGGCGGTGGACCGCGGTATCGTAGATGCCATCCTTGTTGGCGATATTGAAACTATCAAGAAAGTATGTGCCGAAGAGAATATTGATGTCAACAAATTTGAGCTTGTACAAGAGGCCGACGAGACCAAGGCTGGCGTACGCGCTGTGGAGCTGATTAACGAAGGTCGTGGCGATGTACTGATGAAAGGTCTGCTGAGTACCGACAAATACATGCGTGCCATCCTCAACAAAGAGAAAGGGCTTATGCCTGGCAAGAAAACCGACATGCTCACTCACATGGCTGTATTCCAAATCCCCAAATACCATAAATTGCTCGTATGCAGCGATGTAGCCATTGTTCCTGCTCCCGACATGAAGCAGAAGCAGGCTATTTTGGGTTATCTTATCAGCACTGCCAAGAGTTTGGAGATTGCAAAGCCAAAGGTTGCACTATTGGCTGCCACCGAGCAGGTATCTACCGGCATGAACGCATGCGTAGAAGCCGCAATTATCAGCAAGATGGGCGACCGTGGACAAATCAAAGGTGCCATCCTCGATGGTCCATTGGCTTTGGACGTTGCCATTGATAAAGAAAGCGCACAGACCAAGAAGGTAGGTGGCGAGGTGGCTGGTGATGCCGATTGTATCCTATTCCCCAATATCGAAAGCGGTAACGTATTCTACAAAGCTTGCACTAAATTCGGCGGTGCCGAGTTGGCCTGCATGGTTGTAGGTGCCAAGGTGCCTTGCGTGCTTACCAGCCGTGGCGACAGCATCAACACCAAGCTCTACAGCATTGCACTCGCAGCTTTGAATGCACGATAAATCATTTAATGACAGACTTTCAGACACCAACCCACCTTGGGATCCTGCCTATGGGAGTGATGGGTCTGGAAGTCTGATTTTCAATATTTCAGTATTCCTCTATCATGCACAAGCACTTTGAACAATTGCCTTTGGCTATCACGATAAGCGATACCGATGGCAATATCTTGGATATGAACGAACGGTCGGCACAAACATTTACCAAGCGTGGCGGGAAAGCGTTGATTGGCAAGAATCTGATGGATTGCCATCCAGAACCAGCACGGCAAAAACTTATCGACTTGCTTCAAAATCCCCGCATCAATGCCTACACCATCGAAAAAGAGGGGCAGCGGAAACTGATATACCAAGCACCTTGGTATGATGGCGACAACGTCGGCGGCATGGTTGAGCTATCGCTCGTGTTGCCCGACGACATGCCACACTATGTTCGCAAAGGGTAATACCTCATACACATTTTTTTTGCATAAATTATTTCAAGATGAAGCGTTTAGTTGGATTATTTATTTTCGGTCTGATGATTATTGGCGGCAACGCCATGGCACAAAGTAAGAGTGCCGCACAAGGAAAGATAACGGGTAGGGTTGTGGATGCTAAAAGTGGGGAAGCCATCGAATACGCATCGGTAGTGCTACTCAAGACCACCGATTCAAGTATGGTAGGCGGTGGATCGACTTCCGAAAATGGAGCATTTAATGTCTCTGCGCCCTACGGCACTTACCTACTTAGGGTTACCTTTATGGGATACAATGCTTATTTTCATCCCACCAAAATCACCCTATCGGCCAAAAAGAATACCATCGCACTCGGCAAACTTCTGCTAACCCCATCTGCCACTATGATGCAGGAGGTGGTGGTAACTGCCGAACGCTCTATGGTGGAATATCAGTTGGACAAACGCGTCATCAACGTAGATAAAAACATCGTTTCGGGAGGAGGTACCGCTACCGATATATTGGAGAATGTGCCATCGGTGGCTATCGACAACGACGGGAATGTTACCCTGAGAGGCAGTACCAACGTAAAAGTGCTTATCGACGGCAAACCATCTGAGTTGCTAAGCAGCGACCTCGAGACGCTCTTGGAACAAATTCCCGCTTCTACCGTCGAAAACATTGAAGTCATCACCAACCCTTCAGCCAAATACGACCCCGAAGGTATGTCTGGCATTATCAACATAAAACTTAAAGATAGGTCGGCATCAGCCTTAGGTCTGAATGGTATTGTGAATGCCAACTTCGGAGCGCCATTGCCATTTGCGATACCCGATGGTCTTCCTAAGTTTATCCCTAATGGGATGGGTAGCGTCAACCTTAACTACACCACCGAGAAATACAATCTGTTTTTCAATCTTGACGGTGGAACCCACAACCGAGCCAACCACAGCGAGAGTTTTATCCAACGCAGGCAAGCTGGTAGTTTATACGAGTCCGACAGCTTGTTCCGCAACACTCAACACGGCCATTATATGACCAGCGTGAAACTGGGAGGAGAATATTATTTTGACAGCAAAACATCCTTGCTCCTCTCCTATCAGTTGCGTATGGGGCAGCGCAGAAACATGAATACCACCGAGAGCCACGACATCTTCAACAGCTTTGACAGTCTCGACTACACCCAGACCGATACCAGCACCAACCGCAACCGCAACCACACAATCAACCTTGGGTTTATCAAAAAGTTTGACAAGCCCGATCAGGTATTGGACATCAACGTAGCATACAGCCACCGCACTGGCACTGGCGATGGCGACCAAGAGCAGATTTACAATCGCTACCTCTCCAACCAAAACTTCTACTATCTGCGTGAGACCGAGACCGAGAACAGCGGCAACAACGTCATCATTCAAGCCAACTACACACATCCATTTGGCGACAAATTCCGACTTGAGACAGGCTATGAGGGGCGGATTTTTGGGTCAGACCAAAACTACAACTACTATTTGACCACTTATGAATCAGGCAATTTGGTACGCGAATACGATGATATCTCATCCACTCATTACGACTACACCCAAAATATTCATGCCATCTATGCCACGTTGGGTGCTAAGCTGTTGAACAACCTCTCTGCTCAAGCAGGCTTACGCGGAGAATATAGTAATATTGATGGCAAAGATCGTGAACACAGCGACTCCAAACCCATCTACAAAGAGTATTGGGAGCTGTACCCTACCCTGCATTTAAGCTACGAACTCAACCAGGACAATAGCTTCCAATTGAGTTACAGCCGACGCGTACGTCGCCCTCGCATGCGCGACCTCAACCCCTATCTGGATATCCGCGAAGGACAAGAACTCAGTTTCGGCAATCCCGGTACCGACCCAGAATTTACCGATGCCTTTGAATTGTCCTATAATTTTGGCTACAAAAAACTCAATATCTTCTCATCTGCCTACTACCGGCAGACCAACAATATGATGACCCGCTATGGTTTCTTATGGGATGCTGACAATATTGATATCTACGCACCGTGGATGGTGTATAACAGCGAGTACGACGGCTATTGGGCAACCACATGGCAAAATCTGAATAAAGGGTTGAATTATGGATTTGAGTTTATCGTAGATTATCAGCTCTTCTCATGGTGGAAACTGAATATCAGTGTCAACATATATCAACAATACATTGAGGGTACCGAACTGCTTGGTGGCGAAGACCGCGATGCTTTTCGTGCATCTGGCAAATTCAGCAGTTTTATGAAGCTGCCTTCGGGATGGACTATCCAGGTATCTGGTCAATATCGCGCACGATTTATGGACCTGCAAAGCGAGATGTATGCCATGTACTGGGCAGACCTTGCGGTTAAGAAAGATATCCTGCAAAAACGCGGCACCATCAGCCTCCGCATAGGCGATGTATTCTGCACATCAGGTTTCGGATCCACCACCGACAGTCCTCAGATGTACCGCACATTTCATAGCAAACGAATCTCACCAACTGTGATGCTTGGTTTCTCCTATAAAATCAACCACGGATTGAAGCAGCAGCAACACCACCATGATGATGAGGAGGATGATGAAGGCCACGAAGACTAACCGTTGCTGCCTGTGATGGAATACCAAACTGTGTTTGACCCAGTACGCCAAAAACATGTCGCACTCACTCCAGAAGAGCGGGTGCGACAATGTGTTATCCAATATCTGAACCGCCGGTTGCATTATCCTTTTGAATTGATGCAGGTGGAAGGGACTATAGCACTTAACGGGATGCGGCGCCGCTGCGACATCGTGGTGTATGACCGACAAATGAGGCCATCTGTAATAGTGGAATGTAAGCGGCCTGATGTGGCTATCACACAAAAAGTGATTGACCAAGCATGTAGATACAATTGCGCATTACACGTACCCTACCTGCTGCTTACCAATGGATCTCAAATGCTGAGCCTGCATGCAACCGCCGAAACGCTGACCACTATAGACCACCTGCCCGATTGGGATATGATCAAATAGCAGCACTTTCTTTTGCATGAACCAATCCAACACCCAGGGTGCCGCTTCGCGCTACCCTGGGCTATGAACTATTAGCCTTTCAGGCTAAATGGACATTAGTCATTGAT
>JAGHVA010000105.1 GCA_018064565.1 Candidatus Colimorpha onthohippi | reverse complement strand
TGTTGGCAGCACCTATAAAACCAAGCACCTGTTTGCCCTCGTTAGTGTGACCATACTTCTCTTTCACCTCCTCCACAGCATGTGCTACCGACAATCCTTTCTGGAAGATAATGCGATAGATATCTTTGATATTGTTGATCTCCTCCATACTGAACCCTCTGCGTTGCAAACCAAGCGAGTTGATGCCTGCAAACGAGATGGGATAACGGGCTGCCTTCACAAATGGCGGTATATCCTTATCCACCAGCGAACCACCCGCTGTAATCACATGCGCTCCGATATGGATAAACTGCAAACAAGCAGTCTTACCGCCCAATATAGCATAATCCCCTACCGTGATATGTCCCGCCAAGGTGGCATTGTTGGCAAACACACAGCGATTGCCAACCACACAGTCGTGCGCTACATGCACGTATGCCATAAGCAAGTTGTCGTTGCCTATCACCGTTCGCCCCGATGCCGAGGTACCTCTGTTGATGGTACAACACTCACGAATCACATTGTTGTCGCCTATCTCCGCCGTGGTATATTCTCCGTCAAACTTCAAATCCTGCGGCACAGCCGCTATCACCGAACCAGGAAATATCTTGCAGTTCTTACCTATCCTCGCTCCTGGGAATATCGTAACATTAGGTCCTATCCACGTTCCATCGCCAATCTCTACATCTTCACAGATGGTGGTAAAATTGGAAATCGTAACATTCTGCCCGATTTTTGCATCAGGATGCAAATCATATAGTTGCATATCAATATATAAGATTTATTTTGTAGTTTCACTATGTAAGCAATTTGCAATCATATATTTTGCAAACGCTGTATTTGCTTTGTGTCCAGGTTTGTAAATGGTAAAATGCCCTATGGGGGGCATGCCCACCATACGGATATCGCCCACAAAGTCCAACAACTTATGGCGAGCAGGCTCGTTCGGGAAATACGGATCGGTGGTGTTCAACACTCCGTCATGCACACGCAGCGTACTCGAGTCTTTGTGAAACATACGCTCCAGCCTACGCTGCTGCCGAGCACCCAACTCTTTGTTGACAAATACCAACGCATTGTCCAGACTGCCCCCCTTTATCAGATTCAGGTGCAGCAAAGGCTCTATCTCATGCAGAAACACAAACGTCCTACAGATAGCTATATCCTGCGCATACTGCGCAAACCCATCCAGATGCGCTTCCTGCCTGCCTATCACACTGCCTGGGAAATCTATCACACAATCCACCGAAAACTGTTCCGAAGGCTCTACATCATATACCGAACCCGTCTCCGCAAACTCAAAATGCAACGGCTTTTCCACCCGCATCTCCTTACGAGGAACATCGAGGTGCATCACTCCAACACGCTGCAACTGCTGTAGCCAAGGGCGCGCCGACCCGTCCAGGATTGGCACCTCGCCTCCATCCAACTCCACCAACACATTGTCTATCTGCATGCCATGCAATGCCGACATCAAATGCTCAATCGTGGCTATTGCCTGACGACCTGTCCCCAACGTGGTACCACGCGAGGTTGTACCTACCCTGTCGGCTGTGGCGGGTTGGGTAACTATAGTAAGCCTATCTGTCCGCCGAAACAATATGCCAGAATCAGCGGGAGCTGGCTGCAACAGCACCGTAACCATCCTACCTGTATGCAGACCATGCCCTGAGACACGAAATGCTTTTCTTATAGTTGTTTGGTTCATGTTTCTTCGTTAAAATCATTACAACACCACGTCAAACTCGTAATCCTTAAGTCTATACACCTGTGGGTTGGTATCCTCAAAACCTGCACCCTCCGCTGTACGTTCAAAGTGATACCTATGTATCGCTTCGGACTCTTTGACTGGAGTGGGATTACCCCAAAACGCAACGCCTTCTTGATAACACCCCTTACCAAAATACATCATCACATCGTAAGCCATCAACGCATAATCTCCCACAGGGTCTGTCTTGAAACGCTCGGCAAACACATCTACAAAACTCTTACAACGCGACAGATAGGTGGTAACTGGCACATCGCAGGTATGATATCGCAACAGCTGCAACTGCCCATAATCAATATCGCTATACTGCGACACCCAATCGTCAAGCGTCATCAACACTGGCATATGCTGCTTTTCCGATGTTGCCTTGTTGAGCATCTGCCCCACATATATCCTATTGCTTTTGGGCGACCCTTGATTGTACAAGCTCAACACCGCACAACCTGGATGCTTTGTCAATACCGACTGAAACGACCCCGACTGGCTCCAATCAAACACGGTGTATGCAAGTTGCTTAAATTCTGTTTGAAGCAATGTCTTTGCCTCCTCTATCAAGGCTTTCTCCCGCTGCGCTCCCGAATGAACTATGACCACATGCTTGCCAGCGGCTTCTTTGGCGGCGCATCGCAACAACGCCCTGACTTTCGAAGCTGCCGATGGCATACATTTGTAAACATACGGGTTGTCGTCCACTATCGATGCTCGCGTAGAAATCGGGTTGACTATCGGCACCCTATGGCTCTTGGCCAACTGCGCAACCGTGGCAAACACATCTTTGGGCAATAGCGCAATGATAAAGTCTGACTGCTCCACATGATGCGATACAAACAGCTCCTGTACCTTATCAGCCTGATTAACAGATACATCAACCACATTCAACTTTACTCTAACACCCTGTGAAGCCAACTGCTCGGCTGCCAGCAAAACCCCTTCGTAAAACTGGATAAACTCATACGAACTACCCTGCACTTTGTCCGATGCAATCGGCGAACTGATCATCGACATCGCCGACAACCGCAAAGGAACCATTACCGAAACCACAATCTCTTGGTCGTTTACCCGCTCCTTATATATCGAAACGCCATTGGCAACTGCCGAGTCGGACACCGCTGCGGCAACCGAACGCTCATGTTTTCTATTTGCTGGGAACAACTTGGCCTGCCGTTCAGGTGCCGACGGCTTGACTTCCGGCTCGGCCGACACTACCGACTTGCTGACCTTAGGCATGGCTATGCGCTCCGCTTGTGGCTTAGGCTCAACCGACCGTATTGGTTCCACCACTTTTGGCTTGCCGATTGGATCCGCTACCTCTGATTTATCAACTGGAGCCACTACCTCTCGCTGCGGCATCACACCTTTTATCTCCGCGGGACGCTTGTTGCACGGCAACCACACGGTATCACCAATACCCAGAAAATGAATATCTTTGTTTACTACCGCATCGTACTCTTTCATGCCATACGACCTCGTTATGGCATATACCGTCTGCCCTTTCTTTACCACATGCACATAGTAGCACTGGCCTTTGATGACCTGCTTCTCGTCCGACACCACAATAGGCTCTGCTCCTGGCATCTGCGCATATACAACACGCGACAACAGATACAGCACAAGCAGTGCAATCCGATAACCGAAATTAAGCCTCATTGTCGCTCAATATTTATATTCGTTTTATAGCACCATTTCTCGCCACTATTCCCACTCGATGGTTGCTGGTGGCTTAGAACTGATATCATAACACACCCTATTCACCCCTCTCACTTTGTTGATGATATCGTTTGAGACCTTTGCCAAAAAGTCATACGGCAAATGACACCAGTCGGCAGTCATGCCATCCACACTCTCTACCGCCCTAAGAGCCACAACCCGCTCGTAAGTACGCTCATCACCCATCACTCCCACCGACTGTATGGGCAGCAATATAGCACCCGCCTGCCACACTTTCTCGTACAAACCAGCATCACGCAAACCCTGGATAAAGATATCGTCAACCTCCTGCAGTATAGCAACCTTTTCGGGCGTAACATCTCCTAATATGCGGATAGCTAATCCCGGACCAGGAAACGGATGCCTGCCTATCAACTCTTGCTTGATTCCTAACGCCTGCCCCACTCTGCGCACCTCATCCTTAAACAAACTGCGCAACGGCTCCACCAACTGCAACTTCATATAGTCGGGCAAGCCGCCTACATTGTGATGCGACTTGATGGTCTGCGACGGACCCTTGAAGGCACTTGACTCTATCACATCGGGGTATATCGTGCCTTGAGCCAACCACTTGGCATCACTAAATCTCTTCGACTCGGCATCAAACACATCTATAAATGTCTTGCCTATGGCCTTGCGTTTCTTTTCGGGGTCAGTAACACCTGCCAAGACACTGTAAAAACGCTCTTTGGCATGTCCGCACACTACCTTCAGCCCCATACCCTTATACGACTCCAAGACCCCCGCAAACTCATTCTTACGCAACAAACCGTTATCCACAAAGATACACTGCAAATTATGCCCTATTGCCTTGTTCAGCAACACCGCCGCCACCGTGCTATCTACCCCACCGCTCAAACCTAATATCACTTTGTCATCTCCCACTTTCGCACGAATCTGCGACACCGTCGATTCGATAAACGAGGCCGCTGTCCAACTCTGACTACACCCACAAATACCTACCACAAAATTCTTGAGCAACTTGTCGCCATCTACCGAATGGTGCACCTCTGGATGAAACTGTATGGCATAAGTTGGCTCTCCCTCTATCTGATAGCCGGCATACTTGACACTCTCGGTCGAGCAGATGCAACGGTAGCCATCGGGCAGCCGCTCTATGGTGTCGCCATGACTCATCCATACCTGACTTCCTATAGGTATGCCTTTCAGCAACTTGCTATCACTATCTACATACTGTAGATTGGCACGCCCATACTCCCTTATCTTCGAATGCTGCACACTCCCACCGCCATATTTCACCAAATATTGAGCACCATAGCATACCGCCAACAAAGGCAACCTGCCTTTGATACCCGACATATCTGGCACTGGCGCGTCTTCACTCAAACAGCTATATGGACTCCCCGAAAAGATTACACCCTTCACCTCATCGCCCAATGCTGGAATCTTGTTGAAAGGATGGATTTCACAGTACACACTCATCTCCCTGAGCTTGCGAGCTATCAACTGAGTGTATTGAGAACCAAAGTCTAAGATAATAATCGTGTCCATATATTAAACGCAAAAATAATTGCAAAGATACATATTTTTGCTGATTATAAAACACAAAATATCGTTACATCTCAGCATTGGCTGCACACATGTCAGCAAACATGACAATATGTCAGCATTACGTTTTTTGGCGCCATTTTTGTTCTATACAATAATTGGGCGTGTATAACCATCCATACCCTTTAGGTTAGCCACCGCGCCTCTTATTAGCAACTATCAACTTAAATAATATCATCATGCAAGGAAATATCAATGTACAGACCGAGAATATCTTTCCGGTAATCAAAAAATTTTTATACTCCGACCACGAGATCTTTCTCCGTGAACTAATCTCCAACGCTGAAGACGCATCTCAAAAGTTGCGCTCCCTCTCATCGCGCGGAACAATGCAGGGCGAGTTGGGCGACCTGACTATCCAGGTAAAGCTCGACACCTCCAACAACACCATCACCATCTCCGACCGCGGCATCGGCATGAGTGCCGAAGAGGTAGATAAATACATCAACCAAATCGCTTTTAGCGGTGCCACCGATTTTCTTGAGAAATACAAGGATGTGGAAGAAAAACTCATCGGACATTTTGGCATGGGCTTCTACTCTGCATTTATGGTGGCAGACAAGGTCGAGATCTTCTCTAAGTCTTACACCGATGCACCCGCCGTGCACTGGGAGTGCGATGGCAACCCGTCGTTTACTATGGACGAGTGCGACAAGGCCGACCGCGGTACCGATATCGTGCTCCATATCAGCAAAGACTGTCAGAAAGAATTTATTGATGAGCAAAGCCTGCTCCAACTGCTCAAAAAATACTGCCATTTTATGCCTATCGCCATCCGCTTTGGCGACGAGAGCGAATGGGTGGACAGCGAGACCGAGTTTGAAGAGGACAAAGACTATGAAGGCAATGTCAAAAAAGATGAGAACGGCAACCCTGTGATGAAA
>JAGHVA010000138.1 GCA_018064565.1 Candidatus Colimorpha onthohippi | reverse complement strand
GTATATAGGTCGTCATGTCGTGCGGGTCAGACACCACGCCCCACGTAAATTCGGTGTAGGTAGTATTAGCCATCTTATACCTGAAGCTAATGCCTAAGTCTTGCGCTGTGCGTACCATCATTGGCATCACAGCATACGAGAGACCACCCGAACTGCCCGAATGCAGTGCCAACGAACGGTAGGGGTCGTAGTAATAGTAACCATCATTGCCTACACTATAGTTCTGTTCCGTGTTGTGGTGGCTGCTCAGGAAGGTGTAGGAGTAAGGCCAATAGTCGTAATTGCCGCCATAGTTCTGGCTGTTGGGGAATACCCAGCAAGGCGGCATGTAGTTGGTATCTATAGGCGTTGTCGAAGCGTAGTGCGAGGGGTTGTTGGTATTGGTAGTGTATGAGTCGAAGTCCTCGGCATGCGGCAGTTCGTACTGGTGGCAGGGGGCGCGGAAGGTCCAGAAGGAACGGATGCGGCTGTCGCAGGCGTCGCACTGGGTGGTTACATAGATGTCGTACTCCTTGTTGCAGACGAAGTCGAGTGCGGAGAAGTCGGCGCGGTTGGTAGCCAACGTGTCGAAGATGCCCGACCCCTGGTTGAAGCCCTTGGGACCGTACTCTATCAGGTAGGTACGTGCGTTAGAGGGACCGTTCCAGTCGATGTAGAAGGTGGCGTTCTCCATGGCCATCTCGTCGTGGAGTTCGAAGTTACCCACGGGCAGACAGTCGGGCACGGTTATCTCGATATTATCGACATACATCTGACTGTTCTCGTCCCAGTTGCTGGTATAGTAGTAGCGGATGGCGGCATAGTAGTTGTTGCCGTCGTTGGGCAGGTCCATGAAGGTACAACTATCGGTAAGCCATGTGGTGTTGGGAGTCAGCGGCTTGACACTGACGAAGTCGGTGGGAGCACCGTTGGTGAACGAGCTGACGTAGCCGAGGTCGGCGTTGGTAACGGCACCTGCGTTCCAGAACTTGTAGTCAATCTTCAGCTGCGTGTAGCGCACGTTGGTGTCGGGTTGCGGGAATATCATCACGCACTCCTGACCCCTATTGCTTCGCAGAGCTTGGGCGTTGCCGCCCAGCGTAGAGCCGGGAATGCCACCCTTGACGCAGTCGGCATGGTTGGTAACCCAATCCTTAGGCGACTGCCAATCACCATAGTTTATGAAGTTGCTGTTACGCCATGGGTAGCTGACGCACTGGGCGGTGGCGTGGTTGTAGGGGTATTCTATGCTATTGACGTCGCCGTTGTTGACACCCTTGTCGTAGTTCCACGGGCGGTAGTACTCGTTAGCCACGTTCTTGGTGTAGTAGTCGTAGTCCTCGTAGTACGGCAGTGGCTGACGGCTTCCGCACGGTGTGCGATACTGCACGCTGTCGGTCGCGCCGAAGGCGTCGCAGGAGGCACAATAGGGCTGGAGGCGGAAGTCGTACAAGGTGTTCGCCTTGGCTGGGATGACCACGATGTTGGTGGTAGTATAAACCACCTGCTCGCCGTCGTTGGCTTTGTCGTGGCGGTTGTAGGCCAGGCGGTAGCGCGAGGCTTCGGGCAGCATGGTCCACGACACCCTGATACTGTCGTCGTTCACCCGTTCAAAGCGCATGCCTTCTGGTTTGCGGCAAGACTCGCGCGCATAGACCTTGACGTTATCCACGAACATGTATCGGTTGGTGTTGTCGCCTCGATAGCGGAGTGCTATCCTTGCTCCATCGGGCAGGTTCAATCCCTTCTGGCTGTAGTCGAAACGGTAGTGGACGTAGGTGGTGCAGTTGGGCAGCAGCCGGTCGAGCTCGACGAAGGTATTCGCACCCGAAGCCTCAATATTGGTGCCCCATGTATGTCGGGCAAAGCCTTCGAGCGAGGCGATATTGCTGCTGAGCGTGCCTTCGGGTATGATATAGCCAATCTGCAATGGGCAGGTATCCCAATGCGAGGAGTGGCAGTAGTCGAGTTCGAGTATGAGGCTGTCGAGTGGCAACTCGAAGTACGGCAACAGCGCATAGCAGGCATGGGCGTCGTTGTCGTCGTTACGCATCATCAGGCAGTTTTTACCCTGACCAGCGAGGCGAGCCGCCTCGCCCTCGGCGTAATTGCCTGCACTGAACATGCCGTGGTAGAGCATCGACTGAGGATAACTTCCCCTATTGGTTACATTTACATTATTGGGGAAGAGCCAGCAGGCTGGCAGGGTGTGACGTTCGGGGAAGTAGGCCGGTGGATCAAACCATCTGTCGTCCATCACGCCAGTGTTGGTAAAGCTCATCATGTAGCCGTCGCGGTACTTGTAGCTCTCAAAGTCCTCGCTGTATGGCAGGGTACGGGTGGCGCAACCGGCACGGCTTACGATAACGGCACGGTTTGATTGCGAGTTGCCGCAATCCGCCCACACCTCTACCTTATACAGCTGAGCCACGCTCATGTCGGTGAAGGTGTAGTGGCAGTCGGTGGTGGTAGCGTACAGGGTATCGGTGGTAGAGACCACGAACTCGGGGTAGTCGGCATCGGGGTAGCAACGCAGGTGATATTGGCGTACCGTCGCCAACGTATCCCATGCCACGGTAAGCGCATTGACCGGCTGCTCGGCGACGTGGAGGTTCACCACGTTGTAGCACGGGGCGGTATAGTCAACGCTGAGGTTGTCGATGCCAGAGTAATCCTCGCGGGTATAGCTGCTCCACACCTTGTTGTGTGGGTATTGGATGGCGATGCGGGCACCCTCGGGGAACTCGATGCCGGCAAGGCTGTAGTCGTACTCGTAGTAGGTAAAGGCGGTCTGCTTGGGCAATATATCGAGGCTCACGAAGGCGTTGGGGTCTTCGGGATTGGTGGTGTAGCCTACGTTGAGCGTAGTGTAGTCGTTGAGGTCCTGACTGCGGTAGTAGAAGGAGAGTTTGAGGGTGTCGAGCGGTGCGGCGAAGGCAGGCAACACGGCGGTAACGTCGGTGTTTGGTGTCCAGTCATCTCCAGTCTTGAAGAGCAAACCCTGGCCGCCCTGATAGGCGGCATAACCATGCTTGCTGATGAACGCCTGCGAGTAGGGACGGGCATTCACCCACTTGCTCTGACCGCTTATTGTCCAGCAGTTGGGCACGGGATGGTTCGGGAACGAGCCTGGTGCGACATGGTCGCCGCTGACCTCGTAGGTGTAGTTGTCGAAACTCTCGTAGTAGGGCAGGTTGACCGAACCGCAGCCGGTGCTGAAGCTTATCTTGGCCGGGGTGGAGAAGCTGCTGATGCCGCCCACCTGTCCGCAATGTGTATAGAGATACACGGTGTAGCGACTGCTGCTCGTCAATCCGCCAATGGTGTAGTAATGCGGTGCCAAACGGCTCTCGGCATAGCGGCTCAAGCTGTCGGGGCCCGCAGTCTCGTGCAGGTCGATGGTGGTACCATAGCCCTGCACAAAGCCCTCGTGACCATACTCCAAAGTCCAGTCGGCGCGGTCAATGCTGTCGTACCACACCAGTCGCACCACGGTGTCCGCCACGCTGTCGATGGTCAGGCTCTTGGGCGGCAGGCAGGTGATGTTCTCGGCAGGTTTGTAGCACATCTGTATGTTATCCACGCTTGCCGGCGGCTGGCTGCCAGCGTTTTCGTTGCGCCAGCCAAAGCCCATGATGTATTCGCCGGCTGGTATGGCATCGTCCCACGGGCTCCACTGGCCGTAGTTGGCCTGGCCGTAGTAGTTGTCCGCCATCAGCCAGCGGTCGTTGTCGTAGGCGAACCACTTGCCCGCCTCGATAGTCTGGTCGGGACGGCAGATAAAGAACACCATGTAGGATTTCCCGTTCTGGCCGACACCACGGAAGTCGTAGCTGAACTTCACGTTGCCCGTATGCGGCGGTATGGTGATGGGGCGCACGGCGTAGGTCCAATCGGTAAAGGCCGGCGTGCCTTGGTACTGGTTGGTGGCGCCGCCGTCGTTGCTCACATAGAGACCCTTGGTGCTTACCACACCGTCTATGTCGTGCAGCGGGCTCGAGCCCGGCTCGCCGATATACCAGCGGTTGGGGTGCGTGCGGCCGTCGGTGCCGCCGTCGTGGATAAAGCGCCACTGGCTCACATCGCCCTCGAAGTCTTCGAGCAACACACAAGTACGGTCGTCGGCTGGCCGTGGGATATACTGGTATATCCAGAGGCTCCAGTCGGAGGTGTCGTGGTCGCCATAGATGGCGCGCACGGCATAGTAGTAGCCCGTGCCTGGCGTTACGTTCTGGAACACCGTGGTGTTCGTGCCGTCTTGGTATATTGTGCTGCGCCGCAACTGAGGAGCGCAAGTGAAGAAGGTGTCGTACATCTCCACCTCGCCAAGGTTCGGAGCCTGGTCGAGCACACGGTAGCCGTTCACATTGTGGGCGGTGTTGTCCGCCTCCGGCACATTGACCGAAGCGTATGCTATCTGGTAGCACCGCGGCGAGGCGCCAGGCGTGTAGTAATCCACCTCGGCATTATAGATGCTGGTGTTGGTATCCTGGCGGTAGGAGGCGGCCACGATGGGGCGTTCGCGGTGGGGCGTAACCTCGATATTGTCGATAAACACCGTGTTGTTCGCACTCACACCGCTGGCAAAGTAAGGCATCATGCGGAAGGCGATGTAGTAGCTGGTGGTGCTATCGAGATTGTCGAGGCTGAAGTCGTGCATGATCTCAGTCCATCTCGTATTGCGCGGATAGATAGGCGTCAGCGGTATGAAGCTGGCGGTATCGCCCGGGTTGGTAACCACGCCCACCTGCAACGAACCCCAACTGGCGTTCCAATGGCGGTAGTTGAACTTCAGTTTCAGGTTATATACTGGCTGGTCCATGGGTGGCAGCACTGCCACGGCGGGCTTATATTCACCCTCGGTGTGACTACGCAGACCCATGCCCACGTTGGCACTATAGCGGCAATCGCTGTGGGTGGTGAGGAAGATTTGCGGGTAGGTGCTGGTATTGCGTTCGGAGGTGAGAGCCACCTGCGGGAAGCTCCAGCAGTCGGGCATGTTGTCGGCATTGAAGCGGATGGAAGGCTGCCATTCGCCGCCAATGGAGAAGTGGCCGTAGTAGGAGTCGAAGTAGTTGACGTACGGCACCGTCTCCACGCGCGAGCAGACGGTGGCAAATACGCCCGTCTGGCTCCATTCGCCCTCCTGGTCGTGAGCGTCGCCACAGAGGGCGCGCACGCGGAAGTAGTAGGAGGTCTGTGCAGCGAGACCCGTCACCGAGGCTTCGGTGGCACCCGTCACCGTGCGGCTCACCACGCCGCTGCGGAAGGTCTTGTCGGTACTGTACTGCACCTCGAAATTGTGGTAGGTCGTGTCGTAGCCCTGCCATATCATCGTAGCCTCGTCGGCGGTGATGTTCTTGACGGCAAGCCGTTGCGGCGGACGGCAGGGGTTGATGCGCTCTACATGGATATTGTCGATGTCGAGCACGCCGTTGTCATCCTGGTTGAGGTGGTGCAGGCGTATGGCTATGTACTTGCCGTCTTCGGGCTTGATGCCGTAGTCGGCAAGGGTTGTGAGTTCGAAGGTGTTCCAGCCCGTGCGTTGCGCATCGAGCGGAGGCAGTATCCGCTTCACCATCTTGAAGCTGCTGGTGTCGTAGGGCGATGTCATAACGCCCAGTTCCGCCCAGCCGTTGGCACCAGCATTGGTGCGGTAGCTGTATTCGAAGCTGATGCTCAGGTTGGCGGCATCCTCATCGAAGTAAGGCAGCGCGGTGGTGAAGGTGTAGTAGTTGCACGTCTTGAGGGCCAAGGCGGCTCTGCCACGGTAGCAGTCGGTGTTGTACTTGGTTATCCAGCTCTGGCGGTAAGTCCTATCCTCGTAGTAGCCGCTGCGATCTACGAAGAACCAGTCGGGTATCGGGTCGAGGTTGCGGCAGGTGCCGGGGTTGGGACCGCTGCCTGGCATGATGTTGGGGTGGTTCCAGCTCTCGCTGCTGCTATACTGGGTGGAGATGTAGGAGTCGAAGTTCTCATCCCATGGCAACGGCTTAGGAGCCGAGGCGGTGCGGATGGTAGCCTTGGAGGCGGGGCTGATGGCGTGATGCTTGGTCTGCTCGTAGCCTTGCGACAGCTCGCCGCGGTAGTTGCGCAGGTAGAAGTCGTATTCGGTGTTGGGGTTCAGTCCGGTGATGGTGACGGTCTGTTCGGCAGCGACGGCGCCACGCACCATAGCGTTGGCAATGCGCACCGTGTCGCCCATGCCTCGCTCAAAGCCAGCGGGGCCATACACCACACGGCAACTGTCCGCCAAGCGGTCTGTCACCCATGTGAGTGTGGCGGTGGTCTCGTCCATGCGGCTTATGCGGAAGTTGACTGGGCGCTTCAAGTCGCCCACCTTCTCGACCGCCACGTTGTCGATAAAGAGAGGATAATTATAGCCCACCTCAAGTCTAAACGCCAGGCGTGCCTTGTTGGGATAGACGATGGCACTATTGGTTTGGCTGTTGCGGTCGCTACTGAAGTCGTGATACCACAGGCGGTAGTCGTACGAGCTTTCGGTATGCAATGGCAGCGGCAGGGTGTAGAAGGTGTTGTTCACATCCACATAGCCCACCTCGATGGGGCTCGAACCGCTCCACTCGTAATAGTTGCGCACATAGAATTCGAGGTAGAGGCTGTCGATGGTAGTCTCGAAGTTGGGCAGCCATATAATATTCGAGCCATTATGACGCAACACCAATGCCTTGCTGCTCTTGTTGTAGGTCCATTCCAAACCCTCGTTACGTCCGCTATCCACTATGAAGTACTGCGGGTACCAGTCTTGCCAACGGCTAAGGCTCGGGAAGCTCCAGCAATAGGGCAGGTGGTGGTCTTGCGTATTGTAGCGGGCGGGCACCACTCGTGGGTTGGTGGTATAGTAGCCTGGCGTGTTGTACGCCTCGAAGTCCTCGAAGTAAGGCAGAGCCACGCGCTCGCAGCTGGTGCTGGCGGTAGCGTAGGTCCATGTACCCAGCTCGTTGGCAAGACACTGACTGCGCACGTAGAACATGTAGTCGGTGTTAGGTTTCAGGTGCTCCACTACTCCCGTGGTGCTGTAGAAGGTGTCGATACGGTAGTGGTTGCCGAGTATGTCGAACTCCACATAGTCGCGGTCGCGCAACGTAACGGTATAATCGCCCGCCACGAACCTGTCGAAGATGGTGTCGGGATGGAAGTCGTTCATCTTGTCGCCACTCAACACGAGGTAGTATTCGGCGCCAATAGGTGCCGTCCACTTCAACCGCACGGCATCACCGCTTACAGTAACGGACGAGAGATTATGCACCACGGCACACGGGGTTACGGGCGTAACGGTGATGTTGTCGATTGCCGTCCAACGCCAACCTCCGCTCGGGATGTTGTTGCGGAAGGCTATATAGGCATCCGCAGGGAAGTGATGGGTGTCCTGACTGAAGTCATGCTCGTAGCCCATGTTCCAAACTTCATTGCCAATACAAGGCATTGTCTCCACAAGCACAAAGGTCGATCGGTCGTTCGGGTCGGTCATATAGCCCAACTCAATGGGTCGGTCGCAGTACTCTTGACTGTAGTCGAAACGTATCATGCAACTATCAATACCGCGGTCGAACTTAGGCAGGGTTGCCGTTATCGGATTATTGTAGCTCTGCAATTTAAGTCCCTTGTTACCGCGACAATATCTTGGGTCAGTGACAAGGAAGGCGCGGAATTCGCTCTCTCCAGGCATCTGACCAGCAAACGCCCAGCAGGCGGGCATAAACTCATCGAGCTGCCGTTTGGTGCCTTGCTGGGATGGACAGCCTTCGTTTATGCTGTAATAGTTCGGCTCTGTAGGTATCTCCTCAAAGTCCATGGTGTAAGGCAACGTGTAGGTTGTGCATGGAGCCTGGATGGGCAGCCATGTGCTGTTTTCGAGCATCTTGGCGATGTCACCGTCGGCGGCATCGGCTGCCGAGCAGCAGGTCTTGACGTAGATGTCGTAGTACTTGACGCACTCCAAGCCTTCGATGTTGATATGCGTGTCGTTGGTATAGAGCGTCTGCACCAGTTGGCGCTGGTCGGCGGCTACATCGGCAGCCACGGCAGCCGCTCCATGCTGGCTGTTGGGCGAGTAGGCGTTGGTGCGGTCGCTGGTAAACACCATTACCTTGTACTTGTACGGTGCGTCGGCACCAGCGTATGTTACGGGGCTCTTCCAACTCAGGTGCACAGCACCGTCGCCCACGGCGTGTCTCATATCCGCCTCCACGTCACCTGGACGCAGGCACTGCGGCAAGGTATCCACCTGCACGTTCTCAATGGCGAGCGATGAGTTGCCATAGTCGCTGGTGAAGTTATAGTAACGGATAGCCATGTAGTAATCCACGCTGTCGGGCAGGGTGTCGTAGCAGAACACCACGCTGTCGCTCTCGTGGGTATGGCTGAAAGGCAGTATCTTGATAGGTACGAACTTGGTGGTATCGGCTCGGCTGTCGATACCACGCACGCTGGCTTCCACCACGCTGGCAGGCATGTAGCCCACCTCGGCATAGCCGTAGTTGAAGCCAGGCCAGTCGATGCCATTCACGCGACGCGTGCCGCTGTTGTTGTCCTGGTAGCGGTAGTCGAACTTCAACTCAAGTTGGTTGACGTGTTTGCTGAACTTGGGCAACACCGCTATAGCCACTTGGTAACCGCCACAATGCGAGCCAACCAAGCGGAGGTCGTTGCTCTTATTATAATGGTTTGTAGTCGGATTGATATACTGCGGGTTAGTGGTACCACTCGTGGCACCGTAGGTATAAACGCGGCTCTGCTGCGGCAGTGTCCAACAACGGTTGGCATTGTTTTCGTCTGCCCAACGGTCGAGGTACATGATGGGATAGTAGCTGCAACCACTATTCCACCACACGCGCTGACGCATTGGGAATGTCCAGCACTGCGGCACGTTAGCAATCATATCTCCAACTGCCATGTGATAATAATGTGTATTATCAATATTGATAACATTATCATTCTCTTTGCTATACCAGTCGAAGTCCTCGAAGAACGGCACCTCCTGGTCGGCTATCACGCCGTTCTGGTCGGCGCACGAGGTGCGGTGGGTAGCCCGCTGGCTCCACACGCCCCAGCTGTTGCTGGTGGCGCAGTAGCTGCGCACATAGAAGTCGTATTCGGTGTTGGAGAGCAGGTCGGTCAGCACCACATAGTTGTGGTTGATGTTGCTGATGGTGGTGCCGGTGCCAATCTGGAAGCCGCGGCGGCCATACTGTATCTCGTAGGCCGTGGCGCCCTCGCTCTCGTCCCAATCCACTCGCTGCTGCTCGTAGGTGTTGCTGAAGGTTATGTTCAGCACGTCGGGACATGGCGGCACCTTCTCCACGATGATGCTGTCGAGCATACCGCAATAGTAGTAGCTCCAGTTCGGGCGGTCCCAACGGAAAGCGATAACCGAACCGTAAGGTATGCTCCTGCCCTGCTCGGACATCTGATAGCTCAACGCGGAGAAATCAACCCAGTCCTCGTCTTTCCAGTCAACCTTGTTCTCAAAACTCTTATACTCCACAAAGGTGCTGGCATCGTTGGGGTTGGTCATGTAGCCAATGCGGAAGGTCGAGTTGTCCTGGAAGTCGCGGTGCGAGAAGCGTATGCGGAGGCTGTCGATAGGTGTCTGTTGCACCTCCATGCAGCTGCGGAACTGCGGCATGGCGGCATAGACGTACGGCACGGAACCCGTAGTGGTGTGGAAGATAAGGCTCTTGCCCGTCCCGTCCGCCGTGCGGCTGACGGCACGGCTGCCGTTCCATATACCGCCAGCGAGATAGAGTTGCGGCGAGTTGTCGTGGTTGCTCGCCATGCCGGCAAACTGCCAGCAGGTGGGCATATAGTGGTCGCCATAGCTGTAGCGCGTGGGGGCGAAGACACTGCTGGCACCCTGGCCGTCGTTGTTGAACTTACGGAAGTAGTCGGTGTTGTCCGTGTTGATGTCGCCCGTGCCGTACTGGTCGAAGTTCTCGGCGTAGGGCAGCATCTGCGGGCCGCACACGGTGGTCTGGTTCACCACGGTGGCGGGGCCGTAGCTGTCGGCACCGCAGGTGCAACTGACGGCGAACTCATACTCTACACCAGCCCGCAAGCCTGTAATCTTGGCGAAGTTGCGTGCCGCCTGAAGCACACGTACCGTGTCGTAGCGGCTGCCGCCCACGGGGCGGTATGCCACCACGAAACCCTGCACACCGTCAACGCCGTCCCACGTCAAGCGGGCACTGTTGTTGGTGTATTCCGACACCTTGAGGTTGTAGATGTGCGGACAGGTGGGGGCGACTTCCACGAGCACCTCGTCGATAGAAGAGCAACCAGCGGTGCTGGTGGTGGGCGAGTAGATGACGCGGAATGCCAATCGGGCGCCAGCAGGTATGGGTTGGGCACAGTTAGCCAACTCCCAGTTGGAGCCTTGGCCGCTGGTGCGGTTGCGGAAATCGACCAGCACGTTACGCTTGTAGGTACCCACCTCGCAGTTGTAAATGGGCGTAAACTCGCCCGTGGTGTTGTTGTTGGCAAGGGTCATGTAGCCCACGCTCACCCATCCCGCATCGACCGAATAGTCTTTGAGGTGGAACGAAATCTGGAGGCTATCTACAGGCTTGTCAAACTCTGGCAACACGGCGTAGTTGGGGTAACTGCGGCTTTCCGTATAGATGGAGAGTGCCATGCCGCTACTCACGTAGTCGGGGTGGTTGTTGAGGAAGTTCCAGCTGTAGTTGCCCATAGTCATGCTACGGTATGGGAATGCCCAGCAACTGGGCAGGTAGTGCATGTTGTTGTTGTACTGGCTGGGGCGGTTGTACCAGTCGCCGCTGTAGTAGCCGTCCTCGTTGCCGTAGCTGTCGAAGTCCTCGCGGTAGGGCAACACGGCGGGCGAGCAGTTGGTCTTGAAGTCGATGCTGACGCTGGCGGTGCTGTAGCCGCTACCCGAGCAGTTGCAGTCGGTCCAGACGAACACCGAGTAGCTCTTGCCCGACTGGAGGCCGCCGATGGTGAAGTGCGGATTCTCGCTGTTCTCATGGTAGTCGAAGGAGCCGTAGCCGGCATCGCTCTCGCTCATACCCACGGGGCCATACTTGATATGCCATGCGGTGTCGCCGTACTCGCTGACCCACGTCAGGACGGCGAGGTTGTCCGAAACGCTATCAACGGTCAGCGTGTTGGCCTTGACGGGCGGACAGACGCGCTCGATGGTGATGTTGTCGATCGAGAACGCGGGATTGTAGGCGCCGCCGCCCCACCAGTTCATGATCAGCCATCGACCGTCGTTATCGTTGGTAAACTGCACCTGACGGTCGTTGACCAGGTGCTGCCATTGGGGCGAGGTGTTGTTGCCATTGCTGGAAATCTCGGTATTGGAGACCGATGCCGCAGTAGTATAGTAAACGCTTGCGCCCCACACATAGCAGTAGTGGTCGGTCCAGCGGCTTGGGTCGGTGCCGTTACCCACGCGACACCATGCGTTGTTGCTATAGCCGTTCACACGCCAATCGTAGTTGTAGGTATAGTAGCCCTTGGTGAGGTTCAGACGGCGATAGGCAAAGGTGTGCTGTCCGGTATTGGTGTAATCGTTGTTTGTAGCACTGCGAGCATTGGCGGCATAGGCTGCGGCATCGTTGGAGACGTGTAGCACATAGCCAGTATCTCTCAGGTCGCTGTTGGTGGGTATGCCGGCGTCGGCATAGCGGCTGATATACCAACGGTTAGAGCCATCGTCCGTGTAGCGCGGCAACTGCCATGCGGCACGTTCAAACTCGTTCTCAAAATCGGCGAAGTATGGCAGCGAGGTGGTAAAGGCTACATAACGGTGGTTGGATCTCTCTGTAGTGGCGGCTATGCTGGTGTCGCCCTCGCCACACACGGAGAAGAGACGCAGCGTGTAGTCGAGGCAGGGGGCAAGGTTGCCGACCCTGTACGACAACCTGCCGTCGGCGGTGGTAGAGATTTGCGACTGGTCGATGACGATATTACGCACCACATGCACGCTATCCACCTCGCTCATGGTGCTGTAGTAATCCTGTGCCTTGGCTTGGGTGCCATCGTAACGCACCTCCACCTTGTACTGCAAGGCGGCGGCTTCGGGAGCCGAGAGTATGCTGCTGGGCAGCCAACTGATGACAACGTTGGTATTGTTGGTGCTATCCACTCGCAACGCTTCGGGGGCGGGGCAGCAGCTGATGGGCTGCAACGGCACTTCGAGCCAGCGGCTCTGCTCGCCGACGCACTGGTGCTGTATGTACAGGTAGTAGTCGGTGCCGCAGGTCAAGCCCGTCAGCATGGTGGTGGTGTCGTCCATGACGGCTGTCGCCATGGCGGAAAGCGTGGCATCGTCGGCAACATCCTGCTGCGTGGTGCTTACCACATAGTTCCAGTCGTTGCCCTGCTCCATGCGGCTGTTGCGCCACGTCAGCCTGCCACTGCTCAGGGTGGCGGGCTCGAACGTCACCTCCTCGGCTATACGGCACGAGGCGTAGGTGGTAAAGGTGGTGTCGCGCCAGTTGCCGTAGAAGTCGTAGCCGTCCTCGCTACACTGCGGACGCAGGTAGAGGTGGTACTTGGTGTCGGGCTGCAACGTGTCGAGGCTCAACGCATTGGTCGTTTGGTTGGCGATAGTGTAGGTACCAGCGTTCATGGCGCGGCTCGGCGTCTTCTCGTAGGGGTAGCGCACATTGCTCTCGCGCGTCAGCACGATGCTGTAGCCGCTCACGCCAAACTCGGCTGGGCGGAAGGTGGTCCAGTCGATATCGAATGTCCTGGTGCCATCGCCCACCGGCTGTATGGCTATGGTGGCTATGCTGTCGCACTGGCTCTGCGCCGAGGTCTTCGGGTCGCTGCGGTTCCACGCGCCATAACGGTACCAGCTCTCAAACTGGCTGGTCTGTGCCGCGTTGGGGCTGCAGGTGCGACGCACATAGATGTAGTACTGAGTGTTGGGCGTTAGGCCCGTGATATGGTACCTGGTATCGTGAATGTCGCTGATATAGATTGCGCTCTGTTGCAATCCCGTGGCGGTACCGTTGGCTATCTTGTTGAGGTCGGCATTGCTGAGGGTGGTGGTGTAAATCACCAGTTCAAAGTTGTACGGGTCTCCGTTGTTGCTTAGCAACTCACCGTTGCGGCGGGCGCTGATGCGCTGGCTGCTGCTGTTGAGCGCGTAGGCGGTATCGGGCTGGAGCCAATGCACGTCGAGCGTGCGGCTACCGAACACGTCGGTATAGAAGTCGTTGGGCTGCTGGCACTCATTGTAGCGCACCACCACCTTCCAGTCGTAGAAGTAGTCTTGGTCTTCGGCATAGAGGCGGTACTTGACGGTGTCGTTGTAGTTGTTGCGGCTGCTGTTGGAGGTCTGCTGCACGTTGCTGACGGTGCTGGTTACATTGCGGCCGCCATATTCAAACACGGCACGCATGTTGCTGCGATCGGTGCCGTTGTTCACCTGCAAGGTTACGATGCGGTTCACCTGGTCGATTACGGCAGTACCCACCTGCTGGTTGGGGTCGTTGATACTGAACGAGGTGAAGTAGGCGGTGGTGTCGCTGGTACCCGCGGTGGCACCCTGGCTCATACGGCTCAGGCAGCCACGCTCCTCGTCGAGCGCCTGCACGTAGAAGCGGTAGCTCTGCGTGGGCTTGAGGCCTCGCACCGTGTCTATCATCGGGCTGAGGTTGCGCACCACCTTGGTGAGCACGTTGTCCTGGCTGTCGCCCACCTCGCCATAGACGTAGGTGATGCGCCATGCCGACTCGTCGCCATACACGCCACGGTTCCAAGCCAGGATTGCCTCGTCGGCACCTATTTCCACCACGCTAAGGCCCACAGGCTGCGTGCAGCATTCGGGCATAACGAACTTAGCTCCTGCATTACTTTCCACCGCGTTGCGCACTACATAGCCACGCCATGGGGCGGTATCGCCCTCGCCGCAGACGTTAGTAACGTAAGCGTAATAGGTCTTGCCGCATTCTAAGCCAGTGGCACCATGCTGGTTGGTAGCGATGCCGTGGCTGTGATAGACGGCGGCGGGGTCGTTATAGACTATGTTGTCGGTATCCTGCGGTGCATCGTATATCTGCACCACGAAGTTGTCGCTCTGCTCGGTGCTGCCGCGAGTCCACGCCAAGTTGGCGGTACTCTTGCCCGTAGGTGTAACCAGAATGTCGCTGACTGGCTTGCACGACGGGTTGGTACGGAAATCGACGCTGTCCCATGCGCTGCGTTCCGCCATGGGGTCGCCTGGGCAGAGCGTACGCACATACACGCGATAGGCGGTGTTGGGACGCAGGTCGCTGAGAGCCTTGGTGCGTGTGGCGGCGACAAACGAGGCGGTGCCAGCCACCCCGCTGTTGCCGATATTGCCGCCGTTGCCGTCGGCTGCCATCACGGTGTCGCGGCTGAACTGCTCGGCGGGCGTCCAGTTGCCGTCGGCTACGTCGCAACGCACCACCTGCACATCGTAGCCGCCGAAGTAATCGACGGTGTCGGCATCTTTCCATGTGATGTCGGCAGTGCGGCTGCCCTCGCCCGTAAGCGTGGCTGCCAACTCGTCAACCTCTGGGCAGGCATCGATGGTGTGGCAGAAATTAAAACGAATATTCACACGATCATGAATCACTTCTCCTTGAGTCAAAAGACTCGGATTGCCCACGTTGTTGCCGTCATACGGCATACCATTGGCATCAAATGAGAGTGGCACTATTCCATTGTTGGTATAGTAATACCTAACCTTGTTTAAGGTATTTAATCGATAATTACCATCCGTATTATAACTGTAATAGAAACGAGAATTATAACTACTCGGTTCGTAAGCATCCATCATCGCAACCACCACGTTCTTACCCGTATAATGGAACGGGACGTCAAAAGGAACGGTAGTCCACGCTGAACCATCATTATGGAAGGTGTAATCTCCATCAAAAACCTTCTGCATACTATTGACCGAAATCCAACTTGATGCCAAATCGCTTTTTTCAGTATTGCCGATATACAACTGTATATGACGGGTAACATCGCTTCCAAAATGATAATGGAACGACAGCGATTTCATATAGCCATCTGTGGTATTCATGCCAGCGGCTTGATACAACTGCTGAGAATAAGATTTCAAATGGTCGCTACGGAACGGTATCCAATATGCATTCCTTAATTCATCCGCAAATGTTCCATAATCAAGAAAATCACAATCATACAGATCTGACGTTGTTACTGCCACATGCGTCCAACCACTATGTTCGTCATCACACACACTACGTAGATAGAAATGATACTGACGATTACGATCAATTACATTAAATGTATAGTGCGTATCGGCAGTAACAGCACCTCGCTGCATGGCTGTAACATCGGTAACGGACTCAAGCTCTGCTGGCATAATAACATCATCAGACAGCATTACCTCGTAGGTTTGCTCACCAACTGCTTCGGCGGCTTTCTGCCACGATACCACGACGATGCGACGACCTATGGTGTCGAAGCCTACATTCACTGGTCGCGGACAGCCTCCAACAGCCTCCGTCACCTCGATACGTTGCAGTATGCGTTCGCTCCACGGAGTGATACAATCATTACCCGTATAGGCATTGCTCTCTTTATACTTTGCACGGACATAGAAATAATATGACGTGTCGAGACGTAGATTGTTCACCACCTGGTTGCTATTATCGGTAAACCGCACAATACGCATATTGGTGGTGTCGGCGCCTTTGAGGCACACTCCAACTTCATAATAATCCACCGCATCGGCAGGCACACCTTCTCTCAAAGTCCAACTCAAAGTAGCACTACACAGCATATTGCGATCGACATCAACATTGTCGTACTCGATATGCGTTACTACTGGTGCATCCGCAACTGCCGCAGGGCAATGCGAAATTGACCAATCAACCTCTATATCATCAACAAACCATGAACGGTCGCCATTATATGTATATACCTGATTGATGCTATCTTGGAAAGCAAGATACAAATATGGTGCAGTCCCTGCTAATATTGATGCCGCCAAAACTGGGTTATGTTCCGCAATAACGGCTCCCACATCGGGTATATTGATAGTGTGATTATTCCAATCATTTGGATTCAAATCGCCCAACTTGATATATGTTGACGGATTTGACGGATCAGTCATAACACCCCAACTTGGATACTGATACCCATCAGGGTTGTATGCCCTATAATTAAACTTCAAGCTTACATTCTCTGCTGATGTTTCCAAACGGGGGAACACAGCAAATACAGGGATAGTATAATGATATGGATGCAAACCTAATGCTCTCGGCGTGCTTATATAATAGGAAGAAGTGAGGAAAGCATACGAATAGCCATTGTTGTTGTAGGTATTGGTAGTACTATTGGTGAAAGTCCAGCATGAGGGCATGTACAACGGATTGCTTACATAACGGTTGTTGTACCAAGAGTCATTATTGCTTTCTTGCACATAGTCATCGAAATTTTCCTTATATGGCAACGTATATTCAAAACATGGTGTTGTAACGGTAAACTTTGCCGCCTCGCTCTGTTCGGTAGCACTGCAATGCGTAGTAATATAGAAATCATATTGTTTTTGCATAGCAGACGCGGTAAGGTAACACTCGTAACATTACCCTCAATTTCAATTTTTGTTCCATAACCTTGCGCAAATCCTAACATACCATACTCAACAGTATATCCCACAGCCGATTCAGGTCCTACCCAAGTGTAGGTTATGCTGTCATCATCCATCTGCGTAGGTTGTTGCACAAAGTCGCTCGGCATCTGGCACTCGTCGGCCCAGACATGGATGCTGTCGAAATGAATTGTATAATACGAATCCCATGTATTACCGGTAAAATAACGTATTACAATATAATAATCCACACTCGTGTCAGCACAAGCTTCGTTATAAAATTTTGTTTTCCATTTTGTCCAATAGTTATGACTATATGGCTGCGACACCGATTCTACTGGATGAAAATCAAATTCTGGATTACTTGAATTAGTTGTGTAACCAACTCGTATTTCACCAGCATTATTGTAATGTGAACGATATTTCATCTCAAAATTGAGATGACTTATATGTGTTGAGAATTTAGGCAATACTACATAAGCATATTTATTCACTCCCGTAGCCAACGCCAAGATATTGCCTGTTGTGGCGTTTTCTCTGTGATCATTGCTATAAGTCAACCAAGATAACGGAACACTGACTTGACTCCAA
>JAGHVA010000018.1 GCA_018064565.1 Candidatus Colimorpha onthohippi | reverse complement strand
TCGCATGTTCAGCAGCCCAGGGCTCTAACCGTGCGTCTTCATCGTTTCCTCCAAATAGCAATATCTCGTATTCGCTTTTTTGGCTTAAAATCGAGATTAGTTGCTTGGTCTGGCCATGGGGCATTATCTTCCCTGCATGTTGTGCAAATGGAGCTATCCCTATGCGACGTTTGATGTCTGTTGCCGAATGTTTTTTTACTTGGATGTAGTGGGTAGGGTATTGCGCTGGTGCAATTCCGCATCTATCAAACACCTTTTCATATCTTTGCCATGAGGGCGTCACTGTAGTATATGTCTTGTGCCACCGCCGCACGAGCCTTTTTTGTTTCAGCCTCTCTTTGTGTATGTGATATACAGGTGTCCCATGTGCCAAAAATAGCAAGTCAACTCCGATAACGCGGTTTACCCAATGCATGTCAGCTACAACTGTCGGTCGGGTTTGAGCCAACTGCTGGTACAGGGCGTAGATAGGCTGGCGTTTTGGGGTGGCAAGAAACTGGATATTGGGTACACCCTGAAATAAAGGTTCCAGCAAAGGTGGTGCTGCTACCGTGAACAACACATCTGGATTCGCAAGTGCTCGCCCTTTTACTATGGGTTGCAAAATGGCTACATCTCCCAGTGCCGAAAGTCGAACAACTAATATGTTTTTTCTATATTCGGTGGGCATGCGTTTCGTCCTCTTTTTCTTGCGTACAGCAACTATATAAGAATCGGCTAATTCTTATTTTTCTTTTTTGTACAACATCGGGTTTAACGATGGGTCATTGTACATCTTCATTTGCCGATACACTTTCATCACTTTCTTGCCACTGCGCAACTCCTCAAGCAAATCGTCGATGGCTTGAAGCAAATCTGCTTTTTGCGTGAGCAAGATGTTATATTTTGCTTGACATTTTGCATAGTGTTCGGCAGATGCACCCTTTCGGTTTGTCTCTATCCCGAAATGATATATTTTGAGAGCCAAGATGGATAGTCTATCAATGGCCCAAGCGGGTGTCTCGGTATTGATTTTTGCGTTCGGAATGGTAGTAACATGCTGCAACTGCGATAAATAGTAGTCGTCAATACGCTCTACCAAGTCTGTCCTATTTTGATTGGATTTGTCTATCCTGCGCTTCAGTTTCAATGCCTCTACAGGATCAATATCATCGGGGCGAATCAAATCCTCTAAATGCCATTGCACAGTGTCGATGTGGCTCTTCTCCCATAGCAAATACTCAAAAGTGTCATTGCTATAGGGGTTGTGTGATGGTTCGTCAATGTTGTCAGTTTTGTGATATTCAATAATCTGACTATCGAAAATGTCAAAAATGTCTTTCGTATTCATGTTGGCAAAGGTACAACTATTTTTTTGAATGTTTTTTTTGTGCAGTTTGGTCTTGCTTTTTGGAGGATGGCAACTATTTGTCCGCTGGTTGTTGCACGCTATTGAAAAGCACTTCAAAGGTGCTGCCTTTGTCCAATTCACTTTCGAGGTTAATCTTTGCATGATGGAGTTTTACTACATTTGCCACATAGTTCAATCCAATACCAAACCCCTTTACATTGTGTATGTTACCTGTCGATACTCTGTAAAATTTTTCAAAGATATGCTTTTGGTCTTCTTTTGCAATTCCAATTCCTTTGTCTGATACACGGAGCACTATTTTATCCTCTTTTACATAGGTTTGTATGGTTATCTCAGGCACTCCATTGGAATATTTGATTGCATTGTCTATCAGGTTGTGAACAAGGTTGGACAAATGCAGTGGGTCTCCTAAAATGGGCGGCAAATCGGGGTCGTATTGTTCGATTAGTGTTCCTCCACAGTTTTTGATGGATAGTTGGAAACTGCGAGCTGCCTCTGATGTGATTTCGGAAAGATTTATCTCTTTTATCGTTAGCTGTACTTGTTTGTTGCTCATCTTGGAATTCTGCAAGATGGTTTCGACAAGTACCCGCATACGTCGTGCTTCATCGGCTATGGTGCTTACAAAATTACGACGAGTTTCGCTGTCGCAATCTACACCAGGGTCATTCAGCATTTCGCAGGCCAAACTAATGGTGGCTATCGGTGTTTTTATCTCATGGGTCATGTTGTTGATGAATGTTGTCTTCATCCCATCTAATTTTTTCATGTTGAACATCATCCGTATTGAGATAAAGTAAGTTGCGAATATTATGGCAAGTAGGAGCAGACTTAAAATTGCGAAAGTGTAGTTTGTGAATTTTACAAACATGTATTGCATGGGCAGTTTCAGCACAATGCAATATTCACACGATGACGGCAATTGCGAAATCTTAAAACTATATCGATGCGGAGATTCTTTTAGTTCAGCACTATCGCTGCCGTTGCTGCAATATAGCAACTCGTTGGTAGTGGTGTTGTAAACGCCAATCTGCGCAGCAACGGTTATCCCATTGATTACAAGCTCTTCATGAATAATGGATTCTAATAGTTGGTAGTCGAAGTTGTCCTTGGTCAGCTGGTAGTCTAATTGTATAGGCGTTGTGGCACTTGTGCTTTTTGAGTCTTCTATGTCTTCAATAAGGCGATTACGAGCACTCAACAGGGTGTTGTATTGCGAAATGAGGTCTTGCTCCGATGGGGTAAATTGCGCACGCCTGCGTACGCGTATGCTGTCTCGCATTGTTACATTGATATACAGTCTTTGAATGTCGAAAAATAGGTCTTGATGGTCGGTTAAAAGTGTGATGATTTTTTGATTCAACTCGTCAATGCGACGGTAGGAAGATACGATATATCTGTCTTTTTCGTTGACAAAATCTTCGGGTTTCATTTGCCCGATTTGCTGGATTGCATTATCCATCGCTGTGTGGATGCTGTTGTTAAACAAATCATCGCTAATCTCAGCTGCTCGATGTGTCTGGAAAATCTGAACAGCTGTCAGTCCGATGGTCGCAATCGTAAATACAGATAACAAAATAATGATGAGGCGTGTTTTCATAAACTTGCCTTTAAGGTTGTTTTATATGTTTTTCCTATTAACGTTGTTGTCGAAAAAAAATGATACTGTCACAAGAAAAAGTTGTATCTTTGCAATTTGTATTTTTATTATGGCGCAGTTTATAATTTTCGTTTTCTGTGTCATTTGTTGGTTCTATCATTACTATGAATATGGCAACAAAATATATTTTCGTTACAGGTGGTGTCGCCTCGTCGTTAGGTAAGGGTATTATAGCAGCTTCGTTGGCTCGTCTGCTCAAAGCCCGAGGCTATTCTGTAACCAACCAAAAGCTTGATCCATACATCAACATCGATCCTGGCACCTTGAATCCTTATGAACATGGCGAGTGTTTTGTGACTGATGATGGGGCTGAAACAGATTTGGATTTGGGTCATTATGAGCGGTTTACGGATGTCGCAACCTCTCAGGCCAACAATGTTACAACGGGTCGTATCTACCAAAATGTAATTGAAAAAGAGCGTCGTGGCGACTTTTTAGGCAAAACGGTTCAGGTTATACCGCATATTACCAACGAAATCAAAGAGCGTGTTACCGCTTTAGGCAACACGGGTAATTTTGAATTTGTTATCACAGAGATAGGTGGTACAGTGGGTGATATCGAGTCTTATCCATTCGTTGAAGCAGTCCGGCAGTTGAAATGGTCGTTGGGGTCTAATTGTTTGGTGATTCACCTTACTTATATCCCCTATTTGGCTGCAGCTGGTGAACTGAAAACAAAGCCAACGCAACACTCTGTAAAAGCTCTACAGCAGCAAGGTGTGCAGCCAGATATCATTGTCTGCCGAACCGAGCAGCCTCTTACGCGCAGTGTTCGTGAGAAAATTGGTCTCTTCTGCAATATTGATGGTGATTGTGTGATTGAAGATGGTGATGTTAAGAGCATCTATGAGGTTCCCATCAAAATGCGTGATGAAAAATTGGATGTTCAGGTTCTGAAAAAGTTAGGTGTCCCAGTCAAAAATGATCTTGACTTAGCCAAGTGGGAAGCATTCTTGTTCAAACTGCACAATCCTGAAAAAGAGGTAAATGTGGGCTTGGTTGGTAAGTATGTTGAACTTCAGGATGCGTATAAGTCTATCACAGAGGCTTTTATCCATGCAGGTGCTGAACTGCGTTGCAAGGTGAAAGTTCGTTATATCAACTCCGAACACTTGTCTGAACAGAATATTGAAGAAAAGCTGGCTGGCCTCACGGGTATCTTGGTGGCTCCTGGTTTTGGTACAAGAGGTATAGAGGGTAAGATATTAGCAGTTAAGTTCGCTCGCGA
>JAGHVA010000083.1 GCA_018064565.1 Candidatus Colimorpha onthohippi | reverse complement strand
CCGTAATTTTATGATGGCCCGAAATACGGATATAGTGGTTTTCGGGGTCAGACAAAGGAGTTGTCATCAGAGGGAGACCCTCTGGCGAACCTATCAGATAGCCTTGTTGTTGCTCAGCACTACTCCACAACTCACGGACATTGGGCACCCAGGTGGGGTCTATCAACTGAAACTTACCATTCTTAAGCCGTACAACAGCCACGCTATGATTAAACTGATCCGCAGGGATATCATCAATTCGGGATCCAGCCATTGTCATAACAGGATACGCCTCAAATCCAGCCGCACGCAACATAGCAATCAGAAGCGAAGCCTTACCCTTGCACACGCCACAACGGTCGGTAAAATTCATTGTCACATTATGATGTGTATAGCCCTCTCCTTTTCCCATAGAGAGACCACAATAGCGCATATTATCCGCCACCCAATGAGTCAATATGTTGAGACTATCAAATTCAGACTTTGCGCCAAGAAGCAACTCGGACACTTTAGCTTGGAGCTCTGCCGTTGGAGTATAGCTACCATACGACTCGTTGACTCCATAAAACCACACCGACTTTGACTCCCAATTAGGTACTGTAGAGAGCAACAGCTTACAAAACACATCACTTGAAGCCACCATGTTACGTTCCGTCTTGATAGGTTGAATGTCGCGTTTTGTAAAAGTGTAGACAGTCCTATCGCCGCTAATCGTCTTACTTACCGACAACGGATTTTGCGAATCATCGCCATAAATCTTGTATTTAAGATTTTTTGTATTCAACACACTAACGGTATATACCTTCTGCGCTACAGGCTCATTAGACCAAAACGGCACGATGTCATAAAAATGTCCTCGCATAGGGGGAATATACTGATCGTCCGAGGAGCCATCGTCAAGCAAAGCATAGGTAAATCCTTTCATATAGGTAACATATTCCAACTCATCGCCAGGATCAAGATGTCCTATCTGAACCATCTTTTGAGAAGCATTCCAAAAGATACTCCGACTGGGCTTTACATAATCAAAGACATCTAAACGGATTTGCTGGGTTGAGCCATCGGCACGATGCACCCATACTTTTTGGATTTCGACATAAGCCGAAAGTGGATCATAATCCATTTTCAACACGTTATTGGAAGCGCAGCCCTTGCGGTCAAGCATCCGCAGACGCACATGGTGAGCCACATGGCTCAAGCCAGATTCTTCCATTACCACCGATGTGGAATCATACACTACAGAATGGTGCGACTGAGCCATACTGGGTATAGCCACCAGTGAGCATACAATCCACAATAAGAATTTATTTTTCATCATAATATAAAAAAGATTTTTTTAATCAACAATCGTTTTTTTTTCGATCTCTGTCTGCCGATAGGCAGGTC
>JAGHVA010000271.1 GCA_018064565.1 Candidatus Colimorpha onthohippi | reverse complement strand
ATCCTACCCTACCGCTGATGCAAGAGCATTTACAAAAATAGGCATTCCGTCGCTTACACTGACCACTATCGGAGGCAACCGCTATCCACATGTGCCCAGCGACATTCCAGAGAATGTGGACCGCGCGTTAATTACCAAAGCCGCCAACCTACTTTTTAACACTATTATCGAACTTGCCAACGGCGACTATCAAGGACGATCGGAAGAGTCTCGCTATTTTATGAAACCCTGACAACTCACGACTGCCTACCGCTAATAACAACACATTTCTAAACATACAAAAAACATCGTTACCGTGTTTTCACTCTACAAAAAGGAATTAGCCTCCTTCTTCACCTCAATTATTGGATATTTGACCATCATCGTGTTCCTAATCCTTTCAGGGCTGATGCTATGGGTGCTCCGATCCGACTTTAATATCCTGGACTACGGTTACGCCAACCTCGACGGGTTCTTTCTTATAGCGCCATTTCTTTATCTGTTTCTTATTCCAGCCATCACCATGAGGATGATTGCTGAGGAGAAGAAAAACGGGACGCTTGAGTTCTTGCTTACCAAACCACTATCAGAATGGACTGTATTGTGGTCCAAATTTCTGGCAGGGATAACACTCGTATTCATATCGTTAATTCCTACACTTGTAACCTATATCAGTGTCTATACTTTAGGCGACCCTGTAGGCAATCTTGACAGCGGAAGCATTGCTGGGTCATATATAGGTCTATTGCTTTTAGGTGCTGCATTTGTATCTATCGGGATATTTGCCAGTTCGCTTACCAGCAATCAGATTGTGGCATTTATCCTTGCTGCGCTTATCTGCGCCTTCGCTTATCTGGGGTTTGAATCCATCTACAATATGGGGATATTAGGCAACGCTGACCTTTTTGTAAAAAGTCTCGGTGTCCGCCATCATTACGAGTCGTTGAGTCGCGGTGTTATCGACACCCGCGACTTGCTCTATTACCTCAGCCTCATCACATTATTCTTGATGGGATCCCGACTTGTACTCCAGAGCCGCAAATGGCAGAAATAATACATCAGCACAACCCTGAATTATCGAACACCATGAAGTTCAAACATAACAGCAAAAAACGCAGCTTGCTAATCTCCGATTGGATGGAGATGGGAGCAGCCCTGCTTATTATCATATTTGTCAACCTGATTGGACACTATTTCTTTGCACGTATCGACCTCACCGCCGAACATCGTTATACACTTTCGGATTCAACCAAAGAGATGTTGCGCAAGATTGATGAGCCTGTACTATTTAGGGTTTATCTCGAAGGAGAGTTCCCAGCTGACTTCAAACGGCTACAAAATGAGACCAAAGAGATGCTCAACCAGTTTAGAGCATACAACCGTTATAT
>JAGHVA010000180.1 GCA_018064565.1 Candidatus Colimorpha onthohippi | reverse complement strand
TACACCACAACACAGTGGAGGCGATGGAGGGTGCTGGTGCGTTGTTCTTGCCTGCCGCAGGCCACGGTGACGGTGATGTGGGCAGTTACGGCAACTATTGGTCTTCGATGGCCTATGGTAGCAGCCTCGCGTACGGCCTGTACTTCGGTAGTGGCGACCTCGGCACGAGCTACTACCTTCGCTTCGGTCAATCTGTGCGGTTGGTGTGTGATAACGCTACTGTACCTACGTTGACCACCACTGCGGCTACGGGTGTTACTGCCACGGGGGCGGTGTCGGGTGGTAATATCACCTCGGATGGCGGGGAAGTGGTAACGGTAAGGGGCGTGTGCTGGGGTACATCGAGTACGCCTACGGTAAGCAGCTGCTTGGGTAAGACCACCGACGGCACGGGCACGGGTTCGTTCAGCAGCACCATCACGGGCTTGACGGATGGCACTACCTACTATGTGCGGGCGTATGCCACCAATAGTATTGGTACAGCTTACGGTGATGCGGTTAGTTTTACTTCCGCAGCAGCGTCAACTGCTCCGCAAGGAGCTCTGGATGGTCTGTTCTCGGTGGCAGAAAGCACTCAGGTTCGTTTTGCACAAGGCAACCTGCAATATACTACCATTGGTACGCACTCCTGTTCAGATGGCACCACCAAGGATGGTACATGGCGATTTGCAGAACATCAGTATGATTGTGTGGACACCGCTAATGAGAATGTCAGCAGCAGTTATATTGGCTGGATTGACCTCTTCGGATGGGGTACCAGCGGGTACAACGGCTGCAATCCGTATCTAAGTACCACAAGTTATAGTGATTATGGTTCCGAAGGCGATTTTACTGTCAGTAATGTCAACTATGACTGGGGGGTATATAACGCCATCAGCAATGGCGGGAATATGGCAGGTAAATGGCGAACGTTGACCAAAGCAGAGTGGGACTACCTATGCAGTACGAGAACCAATGCCGACTCTAAGCGAGGTTATGCCACTGTAAACGGGGTGCATGGGGTAGTATTCTTGCCAGATTGCTGGACAATACCCAGTGGCTGCACGTTTATATCAAACTATATGACATGGGGTGACAATAGTTACACTGCTGCGCAGTGGGCAGCGATGGAGGCAGCAGGTGCATTGTTCTTGCCTGCCGCAGGTCATCGATACGGTACTATGATTCACGGTTATGGTGGCGATTTTGGCTCATATTGGTTTTCTTCGGCCGATGGTAATAGTCGCGCATACGCCTTTCCTATCCACAGTTTACTAGGACTCATCACGGGCGCAGACAGTCGCAGTAATGGTTTCTCAGTGCGGTTGGTGTATGTGCCTGCTTCAGTGCCAACGTTGACCACCACGGTGGCTACCAACATCACAGCTACAGGTGCGGTGTTGGGCGGCATTATCACTTCTTCTGGTGGGGAAGTAGTCACGGCAAGGGGCGTGTGCTGGGGTACGTCGAGCACGCCTACGATAAGCAACTGCTTGGGCAAGACTACCGATGGCATAGGCACTGGCTCGTTCAGCAGCACCATCACGGGCTTAACGGATGGCACAACCTACTATGTGCGGGCGTATGCTACCAACAATTTAGGTACCGCCTACGGATCGGTGGTTAGTTTTACCGCTACAGCATCATCTGTTCCGCAAGGAGCTCTAAATGGTCTGTTCTCGGTGGCAGAAGGTAAGCAGGTTCGTTTTGCGCAAGGTAACTTGCAATACACCACAACAGGCACGCATGCTTGTGCCGACGGCACCATCAAGCAGGGTACATGGCGTTTCGCAGAACATCAGTATGACTATGTGGGCAGTGCATCGCAACTAAATTCACTAAATCAAGGTAATGTGGCTTCGGGCAATGTGTCTGGAAGCGACAATGCCAATGTCAGCAGCAGTTATACGGGCTGGATAGACCTTTTCGGGTGGGGTACCAGTGGGCACAATGGTTGCAATCCGTATTTGAGTACTAATGACAATAGTTATTATGGTCCATCGGGATCTAATAATTTGACTGGAATCTATGCTAACTACGATTGGGGGGTGTATAACGCCATTAGCAATGGTGGTAATGTGGCTGGCAAATGGCGGACGCTGACCAATAGTGAATGGGAGTATTTGCTGAATACCAGAACCGATGCCTCCTCTAAGTGGGGGATTGCCACGGTGAACGGGGTTCATGGGGTGGTGTTTTTGCCAGATAGTTGGACGCTGCCAGGAGGTTGCACGTTCACATCAGACCATGGTAGCGAATGGGCGTCCAATAACTACAGTACCACGCAGTGGGAAGTGATGGAATCGGCGGGTGCGTTATTCTTGCCTGCAGCTGGTAGCCGGGGCGATCGGTATGGTGCAATAGTCTGCGATGTTGGTCGGGGTGGCAATTATTGGTCAACAGCGGATGATGGTATCTGCTGTGCTTTCCTTTTACAGTACAATTATGTTGCGTATGTCTATGGCACTATTCGCCCATCCGCATCCTCTGTCCGCTTAGTGTGTGATTAGTGTGGTGGCTGCCCAGAGGTGAATATTTTTGCATCAATTGCCGCAGAAGGTATGGTAGCGGTGATGGCCGTTTTGCCTCCTCAATTGGATTGTCGCCATATCGTGAGCAAGACTACCGCTGAAGAGGAATTTCAAATATTGAACACTATCAGGTGTTTGGCTATCGGTTCGGATTGCATACATAAGGCTAACAAGGAATATATTTATCGAAATGTGTGTTTCATAATTAAATAGGATGTTTATGAAATTGCAAAGGTTTGTTGTTTCGCAACAGTGTTTCTCTCGCTTATTGAAAACATGTATAAGTGCAGTTTTATTGTTGTTAGTGTTAATGACGGCAGGCTTGCGGGCGCAAGCGCCGCAGCGCTTCACCTATCAGGCGGTGGTGCGTAACGATACTGGTTATCTGGTGTCGAATCATCAAGTTGGGCTGCGTATCAGCATCGTGCAGTCTGCACCGCAAGGCGCAGTGGTATATAGCGAGACGCATCAGCCCGTTACCAACGAAAACGGCCTATTTACCGTGCTGGTAGGCAGCGGTCAGGTGCAATTGGGGCGGTTCGAGGCTATCCGCTGGGGCGAGGGCCCCTATTACATCAAGAGTGAGGCAGATCCGCTTGGTGGCACGGCTTACACTATGGAAGCAGTACAGCAGTTAGTCAGCGTACCGTATGCGCTGCATGCTGTCAGCGCTGACGCATTGACACACCCTGTCAACTACGACAGCATCGTCAATACCGCCATCAACAACGCCGGATTCCTGCTCTCCGAGCAGCAGGTGCT
>JAGHVA010000226.1 GCA_018064565.1 Candidatus Colimorpha onthohippi | reverse complement strand
GGATGAGTTGATGAAGACGATAGAATTTTTGAACAACGACGACGACGTGGATGGTTTTATCGTTCAGTTGCCAGTGCCTGACCATATCAACGAGCAGCGGTTGAATACCGTAATCTCGCCAGCCAAGGATGTAGATGGCTTTACACCGATAAATATCGGACGGATGGCGTTGGGCGACGCCAAGGCGTTTTTGCCTGCCACCCCTATGGGTATTATGAACCTCTTGCAGCATTATCAGATAGAGACCAAGGGACAGCATTGTGTGGTAGTGGGGCGCAGTAATATAGTGGGGACACCGGCATCGATATTGCTTTCGCGCAAGCGTGAGGGAGCTGATTGTACCGTGACGTTGTGCCATAGCAGAACGCGCAATTTGGCAGAGATTACGCGTCAGGCGGATATACTGATAGTGGCTATCGGTCAGCCAGAGTTTATCACGGCAGACATGGTCAAAGAGGGTGTGGTGCTGGTAGATGTGGGCATCCACCGTATCCCAGATGCCTCACGCAAAAGTGGGTTCCACCTATGTGGCGACGTGAAGCATAGTGAGGTAGATGAGAAGTGTAAGTTTGTAACACCCGTGCCAGGAGGTGTGGGGCCGTTAACCATTGTCTCGCTTTTGCAAAATACCATGAAAGCCTACAAGATGCGTTTCGGCTTAGAGTAGCGGCAACCAGGTAGGCAGCCTTCAAACGAAAGCGACTGATGAAAAATAACAAACGGATGCAAGAGGTTTACTCCTTGCATCCGTTCTCGTTTGGTCTGTTATGACTTGGTATCAATTGTGGTAAACACAGACCTTAAAATCAAATTCTGTATCCACTAAGGCGTCTGGCAGTAAGCCATCGATGTCCTCAACCACAAACGTTACCTTACCGAGCTCCCATTCAAACCGGATATTCTCACCTACCGAGTAGCGCTCGCCCGTCTCTTGGTTGTAGAAGATATAAGGATAGACGTATGGCAACTCGTTCCAACTGCCCAACTGGTTGCGGTTGTCGTAGATGTTGTAGATATAAGCAACTACGAAACCATTGTCGATAACCTCTTGTGTGATAGCAGGCACATCGTAGTTGGCATAATAATAGGTGGCATCTACATTAGGGCGAACCCCTTCCGTCCACTGTGTGCCAGGAACGGTAATGTTGACAACTGTCAACGAAGAGCTTTCGGTAATACGACGAGCTGGTGCCTCATGCTCTTTTGTGCAGCCGATGCAGGTGAATAGCATCGTTGCGATAATGGGTAACAAAAAACGTTTCATGTGAATATGAAAAAGTTAAAAAAATAAACCAATGATAATGACGTTGCAAATATACAAAATAAATTATTGATGTCCGCTAAACTTTTCCCACCAGACGCTTATTAGGGGCTTTGTTGCTATAAAAACTACACCGTTTTTTCGCCTCCGCATAGTGAAAGTGAACTTTCCTTTTCGCGCCCGCTTTGCTGGTAGGATTGGCTTATCGAAACTGTAGCTTGAAGCCCTCAAAAAACACAATTTGGGTTAGTGGAGCGATACAAGCGTGATGCCATCGCCACCCAATTCGACATGTTCGGATTTGAACGATGCGACGTCTCGGTTGCTTTGCAGCCATTCTCGTATGATTTGCTTCAAAATTCCGTTGCCCTTGCCATGCAGGATTCGCAGTTCTTTCTCGCTCAGAAGCATCGCATCGTCAAAAAAGTGTTGCAGATTGCAGATTGCATCGTCGGCGCGCTGACCGCGTAGGTCGATGGTGGGGTTGAAACACTTTCTCTTCTCGTTGATATCATTGTAGATAGATTGGTAAGACCGGTGTTGCTGTTTCGATTTGTCAATAGGAATATGTTGTTTGGCTGTGACGGTGAGCCGATCAATGGGGATGGTCATTCGCAAACTGTTGCTTTCTACGATGGCTTTCTTGCCTTTGATTTCAACGACTTCACCATAGGTCTGTTGTCCATCAATACTCACAATACGACCCACTGCAATCGAATCGGAGACTGAAGTTTGATTGGTGTTTGATTTTGTTTCAGGAAGTGGTTTGGGTCGTCGAGTGTGTTTCTGATTCGCTATGGGTTCAGGAGTGGTATTGTTGTCGGCAATGGACTCTTTGTACAGTTGCAGCTTGCGGCGAGCTTCGAGCGTTTGTTGCTTTTCGGCTTGAGCGGTTTTGATGTCGCTGATGGTTTGTTCGATGATGCGGTTAGCACCTGCCATTATCTCGCGGGCTTCCTGCTTGGCCGCTGCAATCATCTCACGTCGTCGGCTTTCGATATCAGCGGTAAGTCGTTGATATTTTTGTAGTACTTCGGCAAGAAAGGCGTCGGTAGCGTCCAGTTCTGCACGCTGTTTTGCTACCGACTGCTTGTCCACCTCCAACTGTTGCAGCTGATGTTCGAAATTCAGCATAGCCTGTCCCACTTTTTGGCCAGCAGCTTCAAGTATCTCGGTTGGAAATCCGACGCTTTGTGCAATCTCAAAGGCGAACGAGCTACCAGGGTGTCCGATGGACAACTGATAGAGTGGACGCATCAGGTTGGTGTCGTAGAGCATAGCACCATTGACGATGGCGCTGTGGTTGTCGGCAAGCAGTTTTAGGTCGGCGAAATGAGTGGTAACCACGCCGAATGCTTCACGACGATCCATCTCTTCGAGCAGGGCTTCTGCGATGGCGCAGCCTGATCGAGGTTCGGTGCCACCACCTAACTCATCGAGCAGAAAGAGCGTATTATGATTTGCTTCAGAAAGCAGCCGCTTCATGTTTTGTAAATGCGACGTGTAGGTACTGAGGTCGTTGTCGATGCTTTGCTGGTCGCCGATGTCAATAAAAATCCGTTCAAAGATACCGAACTCGGAGGTCTCTCGGCAGGGTACCAGCATCCCGCATTGCAGCATATATTGGATAAGGCCGACGGCTTTGAGACATACGGACTTGCCACCAGCATTAGGACCGGATATGATGAGGATGCGTTGTGTGGGAGACAGCGACATATTGAACGGGACAACCTCCTTTTTTGAGCGTGAAGGTGTGTCTTGGTCAGCCATCTTCACCAGCAAAAGCGGATGTCGGGCGTCAAGCCAGTTGATCAGCGTGGCGTTGTTCACTATAGGTAAGCCTGCGTTCATCTGCAGTGCGACGCGAGCTTTGGCTCGTATGAAGTCGATGCGTGCCAAGAACCAATAGGCAGTTTGCAGTTGGGGCAGCTGTGGCCGGATAATATTGCTGATGGATAGTAAGATGCGTTGAATTTCGTGGTGCTCTTCAAATGTGAGTTCCCTTAAATCGTTGTTGAGTTCTACCGCTTCAGAGGGTTCAAGGTAGGCGGTTTGACGGGTGGCGGACTCATCGTGGATCAGACCTTTGATCTTACGGCGGTGAGAGTCTAACATAGGGATAACCAGACGCCCGTTGCGAATGGTAATTTCAGCATCGGCGGGAGCCCAGCCTTCCTGCTTGGCATGCGATAGCGATCGGTTAAGGCAGGAATCTACATCGTTGCGTTTGCGCAGCATCATGCGTCGGATTTCAAGCAGATGAGGAGAGGCGTTGTCGTAAATCTCGCCTTTCTCATCGATGATGCGGCAGACTTGTCGTATAAGATTAGGGTCGAGCGATACCCGCTCGGCCAAAATGCGCAGTTGAGGATAACTGTCGGTATCGCTGTTTAGGAGAAATTGCTGGCAGGCACTGATGGTTTGCAGCGAACATCGTAGGTCTGACAGACTTTGCTGTTCGATAATAGTATTTTCGATGCTGAGAGCAGACAGCACTGCCGACAAGTCAAAGAAGTCTTGCGATGGGAACGAACTCTCAAACATCACGATGCGTCGCATCTCTTCAGTTTGTTGCAAATTGCGCACAATGCGTTCGTAGTCAGTGAGAAAAAGCATCTCGTCGGTCATACGGACAGCGAGTTCGTTGGTGCAATGGCTCGCAACAAGACTACGGATGCGATCAAAACCGATTTTTTCTTCTAACACAGTGATAAGCCTTTTTAATCTGTAACACGAATAGTAACGGAGCAACTGCTGTTTTATTTTCCAATTGTATGTTGATTTTCAGAAGCCTAATGTAAAACCTAAGTACCATTAAGGATGGCACATAGGTGTAAAATGAGAGGGTGAGTCAAAAGTCTTTGACACACCCTTCTCAAACATTCAATTTAGTCCCATGTTATTATAGCAGATTCTTCTAAAACCTGGCTTATGGGTACACCATTGATTTTTAACTCAGACCAGATCTTTGTAGGATTTTCAAAAGTTGCAATAACCTCACCTGCAGAAGCAGTATTGGGACCAGTTTTGTTAATTCCTGCTTTGAAAAATTCACACTTGCCATCCCACTCAGGGTCGAGTGCTATGCGACGAACTTCAATAGGGTCTTTTTCTGTCTCAATTACATAAAAATTCTCGTCATGAGGCCAGTAAAACAAAAGGTTAAAACCTACAATCTCAACACAATGGCGAAATATTGTTTCTGGGTAATCAGACAATGCTTCTTCTTTAAGCATGTCTGGCCAACCAAGATTGTCTGTCGTCAATCTAACATCGCCATTAACACCTGTATTCCAGAAGTGTTCTTTAATTACCTGACTATTCATCTTTCTTAATGTTTTGATTAACGATTATTCGCTATAATACACTAAGGCTCAACCTTTGCAATTCACTTTTTATTCTTAGTTATCATTGTCTTAGATTTTGTAAAATACGTTTTTGAGTACTACAAAATCTAAGACAATCTAACACTATGAAAGGTTTTAGGAGTTATTTGCCTGTTGTTCAAAAAAACATAAAAATTTAAAGTAATTGATGCGGGCTAAACAT
>JAGHVA010000164.1 GCA_018064565.1 Candidatus Colimorpha onthohippi | reverse complement strand
AATGAAGACTGCATTAATAACAGGTGTTACAGGTCAGGATGGCTCATACCTTGCTGAGTTTCTTTTGGAAAAAGGATATGACGTTCATGGCATAATTCGGAGATCTTCTGTCGATTATCGTGAGCGAATTTCGCATTTGGAAGGGCATGCCCGATTCCATCTGCATTATGGCGATATGGGTGACTCAATGTGCTTGGTACAAATTATGAATAAGGTTAAGCCCGATGAAATATACAATTTGGCAGCACAAAGCCATGTACAAGTGAGTTTTGATGCACCAGAATACACGGCAGATGTAGATGCAGTGGGGACTTTGCGCATATTGGAGGCAGTGCGTCAATGTGGAATTGATCAGACCTGTCGCATTTATCAGGCTTCCACGTCTGAATTGTATGGTAAGGTGGAGGAGGTGCCTCAAAACGAGAACACACCATTCCACCCCTATAGCCCATACGCAGTGGCGAAATTGTATGGATTTTGGATAATAAAGGAATATAGGGAAGCATACAATATGTTTTGCTGCAATGGCATCTTATTCAACCATGAAAGTGAGCGTAGAGGTGAGACTTTTGTAACGAGAAAAATTACGTTGGCTGCAGCCCGCATCAAGCAAGGAAAGCAGGACAAACTACTATTAGGTAACTTGTCGTCATTACGTGATTGGGGCTATGCCAAGGATTATGTAGAGTGCATGTGGCTAATTCTGCAAAACAAAGAGCCTGATGATTTTGTGATAGCCACAGGTGTTCAACATTCGGTGCGCGATTTTTGTCGCCTTGCCTTCAAGGAGGTAGGCATTGAACTTGAGTTTATTGGTGAAGGTGTTGAAGAAAAAGGTATCGAGAAAGCGACAGGGCGCGTGTTAGTCGAGGTTAGCCCAGATTTTTATCGCCCAACAGACGTAGTGAATCTTTGGGGCGACCCGACTAAGGCTCGTGCTATTTTGGGATGGGATCCACAAAAGACAACCTTTGAACAACTGGTAAAGTTAATGGTAAAGGCTGATATGGAAAAGGTGGCAGCTGAGAGTGCAGCGGCAAAAGTAAGGACAAATCTTGCAGAGTACTTAGAAAAAGGAATTGTAAAATGATGAATAAAGATTCAAAAATATTTGTTGCAGGTCATCGGGGGATGGTTGGCTCTGCTATTGTAAGAGAACTCATTCGCCAAGGATATACAAATATTATAACTCGTACACACGCTGAACTGGATTTGTGTAGGCAGACTCAAGCCGAAGAATTCTTTGAAAAGGAGAAACCCGAATATGTATTTCTGGCGGCTGCAAAAGTGGGCGGTATTGTTGCAAACCAAAATGCGCTTGCTGATTTCATGTACGACAACATGATTTTGGAAATGAATGTAGTACACTCTGCATGGAAAAACGGGTGCAAAAAACTAGAGTTTTTAGGTTCTTCATGTATATATCCCCGTCTTGCTCCTCAACCAATGACAGAGTCTTGTTTGTTGACAGGTGAATTAGAGAAAACCAACGAGGCTTATGCTTTGGCAAAAATAAGTGGATTGAAATATTGTGAGTTTTTGAATCGGCAATATGGAACTGATTATATTAGCGTAATGCCGACAAATCTATATGGTCCTAATGATAACTATCATCCCGAACACAGCCATGTGCTTCCTGCTCTAATCCGTCGATTTCATGAAGCAAAAGTAAATAACTTTAGTGAAGTAACATGTTGGGGTGATGGTACACCTTTACGCGAGTTCTTGTATGTGGATGATCTTGCTAACCTATGCGTTTTTCTTATGAATAACTATAGTGGAAACGAAACCGTTAATGCAGGAACAGGCAAGGAAATATCAATCAAGCAACTCACGGAACTTGTAGCAAAGGTGATAGGCTATACTGGGAATATTAAGTGGGATATATCAAAACCCAATGGTACACCACGAAAATTATTGGATGTAAGCAAAGCCGCTTCAATGGGTTGGACATACAAAACTGAATTAATAGATGGCATTCGTTTAAGTTATGAGGATTTTTTGACAAATCCAATTCGAATGGAACGATAGTGGTATTATATAAAGATAAACATGCCCAACGAAACAAAACAAACTTCACTAAATAGGATTACATGCAGATCTTGAGAGAGTTTTGTTGGAACGGGGTTCTCAACAGGTGGATTTATGGGGCATTAATATTTATCCGCAGTTAAAAGGTGATGAACTTATTGAATTTGACTCAATAATCAATATTCGCCCATGCCATGGTAATAGAACCCGCGGTGTGGATAGCATTGAAAAACAGAACACTATTATTGAAATTGTTAAATCATTAATTCAATGAGTGAGTATCAGCATAAAGATCTTGCTGCTGGGAAATGGGCGGAACTCTCGTTGGCTACTCAAATGGTAAATATCGGCAGTGAGATATCGAGGGCTAACCGTTGGAAGGCGAAGGGGGCACAAGACCATTGCGTCAATGCAGTGTATCGTGCGTTGGAATTGATTAGCCTGACTATCGATGCGCAGATTGGAAAACATAGCCTAACTGAGCTGACGCGACTATACGAGTTCGTGGCTGATTATTATTTGGGAGACCAAATTTACCCAGTGGATGGTGCGTGGCTGCAACGCTATTTCGACTCGTTTATCTATCAATATCTCAAGGAAAAGGCTCTTTAATGTTTGTGTGGGTAAACTTTATATATGCTTATGCTTCACATTGCATTGATTGAAAAAGAATCAAATTTACATATATTTTTTTATCATGATTTCAGTAATAATATGCACCTATAATCGGGATAAATATATCTATAATGTTCTAAAAAGTATTGCAGAAGGAACGCTTGCTCAAAAAGAGTATGAAATCGTACTGGTGGATAACAACTGCACGGATCGTACACATGAGGAATGCGACCGTTTTGTGGCCGATTTCCCATTGGTTCAATTTCGATATTTCATAGAGACAAATCAGGGCCTTTCTTATGCACGCAACCGTGGTATCCTTGAAAGCAAGGGGGATATTTTGGTGTACGTGGATGACGATGCACTCGTAAATCCAGAGTATCTTCAGACATACGCCTCTTTCTTTGATTCGCATCCCGATATAGATGCAGCAGGAGGTCCCATCATTCCGCAGTATGAAACAGAAGAACCAAAATGGTTTAGTCTCTATACCAAGACTTTGGTGACAGGATTCATGTCGCTTGGAGATGTGGAGCGTGAATTCCCTGGGGAAAGATACCCTGGCGGCGGCAATGCGGGCTATCGCAAACGTGTGTTTGACAAAATTGGGCTCTTTAACGTAGAGTTGGGACGCAAAGGTGACAGTTTGATGTGTGCGGAGGAGAAAGACCTGTTTGATAAGATGAAGTCGATTAATGTGCGTTTTTATTACTTGCCTACGGCTATCCTATATCATATCATCCCTGAGAAAAAACTAACGATGGATTATTTTGATCGTCTTACACTCTCCATAGGACGCAGCGAGCGGCAACGCACTCTTACTATAAGTAACCGAAAGTTTCTTGTCCGTATATGTAAGGAAGTAGTAAAATGGGTAGGTACTATTGTGTTATGGTTGCGTTTTGCTTTTACGTTACAGGTCGCTAAAGGTAACAAACTTATCAGATTCCGATATAACGTCACTAAAGGATTGCTTAATTTTTAGTTCTGTTTATAGAACATTGTGTCAACGCAGTGTATCGTGCATTGGAATTGATTAGCTTGACAATCGATGCACAGATTGGTAAACATAGCCTGGCAGAACTGACACGTTTGTACGAATTTGTGGCAGATTATTATTTGGGCGACCAAATATATCCTGTGGATGGAGAGTGGCTGCAAAAATATTTTGACTCATTTATCTATCAATACCTCAAGGAAAAGAATGAAGAACATTCAAAGTGAGTTAATTAGGTGTTGAAAAATAGTTTTATATAAATATAATTAGCATGAATTATAGTACGCCAGAAATCGTAAAAAGCCAGCGAAATATTGGATTGGACATAATTAGATGCTTTGCATTACTTATGATAATAACTGTTCATACATGGTCATTATCAAAAATTGGTGACAGATTTCCATATATCCAAAATGCATATGTGGCATTTTTTCGACTGGGTGTTCCTTTGTTTGTTATGATATCAGGAGCATTACAACTGTCATTTAAGGATATGTCGATAGGTAAATACTATAAAAAGGTATTTTCAAGGTTGTTGATACCATTCTTGTTATGGGCTGCGATTGTTTATATTATCAGTTGTTGCATAGGGAAATACTCTGATGTCAATAGTGTGATTGATGCGATTGTCTGTTTCTTCCCCAAGATGTTTGAAAATGGTGTAAATATGGCTTATTGGTATGTCCAGATGATTATTGTTTTGTATTTACTTACCCCATTTTTACAAAGGGCAATAGCTACAATAACTAAAAAAGAATTGTTGGGAGTGATAATTGGCTTGTTAGTTGTTTCGGTGATAAAAGATTTGTTCCCTCAAGTCTATCTAACACAGTATTTTTCTAAATTGTTGCCATACTTATTGTTCTATCTGTTAGGGTATTATTTATCTATCGAGAATGTATTAAATGGATTGCCTAAGTGGATATTCGTGTTATTATTTTTAATAAGCACGATGTATAAGATATTTATTCCAAGTTATACATCGGTTTCTCTATATGTAGCATGTGGTGCTTTGTTTGTTCTGCTTAGTCAAATATCTATTCCAAAACGATATAGCGAAGGTATTATCTATATTAGTCGCAGTTCTTATACAATATATTTGAGTCACATGATCCTGATTACCCCTATATATGTGTATGTACTTAGGTTTAATGAGCAGTGTAGTTCAATGGTTCAGTGTGCGGTATATCCAATTTTGGTCTCTTTCATGGTTTTGTTTATTTGCACCATTGGTGTTTTTGTTGCCACAAAATTATTTAATTGTAAAAAAATAATTGGGTTCCATTGACATTTATGAAACCACTGGTTTGAATCTCGTTGTTATAGCAATAAATCAACTATTCCCCTTTTTTGCGTGGGTAGTAGGATTGTAAAATCTATTGTTCGAAAAAATGTTCCTGAAAATTCAGTAGATACACTCGTTGGGTGGCTCGTGTGATGGCGGTATATAGCCATCGCAGGTAGGATTTGTTCATCTGGTCTTCGGTGATGTATCCTTGTTCTACGATTACGGTGTTCCATTGTCCGCCTTGTGTTTTATGACAGGTTAATGCGTATGCGAATTTTACTTGTAGGGTGTTGTAATATGGGTCTTTTTTGATGGCTCGCATCCGATCGGCTTTTGTGGGAAGGTCGGCATAGTCTTCCATGACGGCATTGAATAATTGTTGATTTTCGGCATCGGTTAGTGATGCCCCTTCGCTGTGTAGTGTGGTGAGTAGCAGTTTGCATTCTAATGTTGGTGCATCGGGGTAGTCGATGAATCGTAGCGAGGCATCTGCAAATCGGTGTCCATACAACTCCTGCTCTCCTCTTACGCTCAGCACCTCCGCAATATCACCATTGGCAATAAACCCTATTCCTGAGGTCTCTTCACTCCAATAGTAGTTGTTTTTTACTACCATTAGCAAATCGCCTGCTCCTATTTCGTTGTCTCTATAAAGTACTCTGTTTCGGATCGCCTCATTATATAGGTTTGCCCGTTTGTTGGACCGACAGATTACAACCACATCTTCCTCCCCATGTTCGTCATATTCCCGATGCAGAGTCTCTTCCAAGTCTTCTCCTGTTAGCCGAAGTATGTCGTTATGTCCGTTAATTTGGAATAACGGCAACTGGATGGGCGCCGTGTCCCAAATGTTTGTTATCTGTCTCCGTAGATGTGTAGCATTAGCCAAGATGCCACTTGCCAACTCTTGACGCACTACCTCTGTTAGTTCTGTCTCAAATATCTTCAAGTTGCCTTCGGCTGTCAGGTAGTCGGCATCTAACGCATCGCTTTGCTCAGTGCCTACAGGTGGCAACTGAGCGGTGTCGCCTATCAGTAGCATCCGACATTGGTTGCCGCTGCGCACATAATCTATCAGGTCTAAAAGCAGGCTTTTTTGTCCTGGATAATAAAGCGGGGTGTTGTCGATCATGGATGCCTCGTCGATGATAAAGAGCGTATGGCTGTGTTTGTTTGGCGCACGAACAGTTTTTATTCTGCCGTTGTTATCAGTTGAGGAGGTGTAGATCTTCTTATGTATGGTATATGCAGTTTTGCCAGAATAGTTCGACAGCACCTTGGCGGCACGTCCAGTGGGAGCCATCAGTATTGTTTTTAGGTTTAGTTGTGGTGCTGTTTGGATAATAGCACTTACCAATGTGGTTTTGCCTGTGCCAGCATACCCTCGTAGTAGGGCAGTACTGGAGCTATCGGTGTCATATAGAAATTGAATCAGTGTTTGACACGCTATTTGCTGCCCTTGGGTAGGTGGGTGACTGAAATGCGAAAAAATCAGTTGTGCCACACACTTTTGGAGGTTATCAAAATCCATTGCAACCTTTCGTGATTACGACAAAGGAGGTTTGTCATTGTTAGACAAACCTCCTTTGCTATGTTAGACTTGATATACTTTGCTTTATTCGCCTGGATTAACTGGAGCAGTTGCCTCCGCTGGAGCAGCGGTGGCTGGAGCGGCTTGGCTCGCTTGTACGGGGGTCTCCACATGAACGGTGTTCTCCAAGGACTCCTCTGCCTCGTTGCGAGGAATTGTGATGGTAGCAGCTAAACTGAACACTACCAGCAATATCGCCAACCACCATGTGGCTTTCTCCAAGAAATCAGCAGTGCGACGGACACCCATTATCTGGTTTGGTGCTGAGAAATTTGCGGCCAATCCGCCTCCTTTTGAATTTTGTACCAATACCACTAAGGCTAATAATACGCATACAATGAGAATCAGGATAACAATAAATGAATACATTGAGATTGTGATTTGAGATTAGTGATTATTATTTTGTTTCCGTAATGTTTTCGGATAGCGCAATTACATGTGCATTAGACACACACATACGATGTTACATGCTTTTTAGCAGTGCTATTCGTTCTGCAAAGGTACTTCTTTTTTCGGGATATAGCACCATTAATTTTTCATAGATATCTATTGCTTGTGCATTTTTGCCTTGCTGTTCATATATAACAGCCATAGTTTCAGTAATTAACGTACTGTTGACTTCAATGCTTTTTTTGCCCAGTTCGTCAACGCTTCTTGTCTCGGAGTTTTCATAGCAGTCGTTTTCACAAGCTTCGTTTTCTAAGAAATTAGTAAGCAATACACTCTTGGGAGCGGTTTTGAACGATACTGCTTGATATGCGTTGATCTCTTCTATGATATCTATTTCCGTTGGGTCTATCGCCGTGGCCTGCATAACTATATTCCGCAATTTTGTTGTGTCGGGGACATACATCTCAGCTTTAGGCAACCGTTCACGACTCATGTCATACGGACGCCATGCTTTCTCTCCTACAACCGACAACATCTGCACGACTGCGCAATAGGGATATTTTTTTGCAACTTCTGCGCATTCCTGCCACTCTTCTTGTGTGCATTGTGTACAGTGCGATATTTGTTTGATTAGTGTTTTTTTGTCCATCTGTTGTTAATAACTTTCCGTTCGTTCCACCTTGCAAAGGTACATATTTTTTATTCTAACCAATAAATAATTTATTTTTTGAACTTTATATTGTTGATAAATAGGTGAATATATGATATTGATTTTTGAATGTAAATATTTTTTTGTTGTGGTGTTATTATTTTTTGTACTTTTGCATCTCCAAAATTGAGTAAAAAATGAAGAGAACATTTCAACCATCACGCAGAAAAAGAGCTAATAAGCATGGTTTTCGTCAGAGAATGGCTACCGCTAACGGTCGCAAAGTTTTGGCAGCGCGCCGCAAAAAAGGTAGAAAGAAATTAACTGTTTCTGACGAGCGATAGTATTATCGCCTCGGGCAGAGGGGTGTTATATCTTTTCCCGTTGCTTTAATAGCTGAAAAAAATTAAGAAGTATTGTGCTGTCACAGTACTTCTTTTTCATGTAAATCATATTAGTGCTTTTTTGATAATGCGTAAAAAGAACCGGACTTTGCCATTGATTGCAGATCTTCTCATTACCGATGCTGGTGCCGAGGGTATGGCTATAGCCAAGGTGGACGGACTTGTGGTTTTTGTCCCGTTTGCCATGCCAGGAGATATTGTGGATGTCCAACTAATCAAGAAAAGAAAGTCGTATGCCGAAGGACGTGTTGTGGCATTCAAACAATATGCCTCCAACCGTCAGCAGCCTATGTGCCCTCATTTTGGTGTGTGTGGTGGATGTAAGTGGCAGATGATGCCGTATGAGGAGCAATTGATGTATAAGCAGAAGCAGGTGAGAGACAATCTTGAACATTTGGGGCAGGTAGATACCTCCTTGATGCAACCGATTTGTGGATCGCAAGATATCTACTTCTACCGAAACAAACTTGAATATACATTTTCGGTCAAAGAGTGGAAGCAGCTGCCACCGTCCAATCAGCCAATTGCGGATGAAGGCTGGGGCGCTTTGGGTTTTCATGCACCCACTTGTTTTGACAAAGTAATCAGTATTGAGCATTGTGCCTTGCAGCAAGACCCATCAAATGCCATTCGGTTGTCGGTTCGTGATTATGCTCGTAATCATCAAATCCCCTGTTATGATATTCGAAATCATACGGGTTTTCTTCGTAATATTATAATAAGATGCAGCTCTTTACAGCAATGGATGGTGATAGTAGTTGTGGCAGAGAATCGCAGTGAGTGGTTATTCCCGTTGCTCGACTATTTGAAACAGCAGTTTCCTCAGATTACTTCGTTGCAATATGTCGTAAATACTAAGTATAACGACACCATCGCTGATCTTGATGTTATCCCGTACGATGGGATGGATTATATTGAGGAGGTTATGGACGGATATAAGGGCAGAATGCCTCTTCGGTTCAAAATCAATCCTAAATCGTTTTATCAAACTAACTCACGTCAAGCTCAGCGGCTGTATAGTTTTGTGGCTGATTTTGCAGGTCTCACTGGAGGTGAGACACTATATGATTTATACACTGGAACGGGAACTATCGCATTGTTTTTGGCAGCGATGTGTGGCAAAGTGGTTGGAATTGAATATGTAGAAGAAGCTGTAGTTGATGCGCGTAAAAACGCGGAAATCAATGGATTTGATAATACGACGTTCTTTTCGGGCGACATGGCGAAAGTGCTGACCCAAGCATTTATTGAAGAGAACGGACGTCCAGATGTCGTGGTTACCGATCCTCCGAGGGCAGGTATGCATCCAAAAGTGATAGAACAGCTTTTGGCAGCAAGACCTTCCAAAATCGTATATGTAAGTTGCAACCCAGCAACGCAGGCACGCGATTTGAAATTGTTGTCAGATAGTTATTCGGTGAAGCGTATTCAGCCCGTTGACATGTTTCCACATACGCACCATGTTGAGAATGTGGTGGAATTGGTGTGTAAAGGGAAGTAGCGGAAATATTCAAAAGTGTTTTTTTTACAGTGGTTTCAAAATTAATGTTATCTTTGCAACTCGGTTCGCATTGTCTTTGAAATGCGTCTCTCGCTTTTAGTCTGTTCACACTCAGGTGTATAGGCTTTTTATGGTATTTAGAAATAATCATTTTAACAAGCATAAAACATGAAGAAAGTTTTATTCGGTTTGCTGGTAGCAGCTATTTTCTTCCCTTGTGTAGCAAAGGCTCAGCAAGTGGTGAATTCTGTTGACATCACGGTATGTGACTCCTTCTATTGGAGCCGTTCGGGTAAAATGTACAGGTCGTCCCTTTTTGACACTGTGGTAGGTATAGATACTTTGTTTGTTTTGAACCTTACTATCAAAAAAAGTTCTACCGCTGATTTGGGTTTAGTAAATGGTACTTGTGATTACCGTGTCGGTTCTGATCAGTTTGTATCGAATGGAGCTCATCGAGTAACACTCACGAATGTTGAGGGATGTGATAGTGTTGTATTGTTCAATTTGGTATTATCCAAGGAGCATTTTGATACTATCGTAGTTGTTTCGTGCATGCCGTATCAGTTTTATGATGTGGTAGCCAGTGCGACCAACGAATATTCTAAAACAATCCGTAATGAAGCATTGAATTGTGATACCATTAAGGTCCTTGAATATACGTTAAGCGGTACTATTGGGCGGGAGATCCCGATGAAAGCATGTGGCAGTTACAAGTGGAAGGCTACAAATGAGACCTATTTTAACGATACTGTAGTTGAGAAGGTTGTCAGCAAAGGTGGTTCTGTAGTGTGCGACTCGGTGTTGACTCTTAATCTTGATATCGTAGTTGATTCCAATTTTGTGACAGATTCGGCTTGTGCTTCCTACACGTTCAAAGATTCCGTTTTCACCACTACAGGAAAACATGAGTATTTGGCGACTAACAATACTACCAAGTGCTCTACTTATACTGAGTTGAACCTAAAGATTCGCAATCCTCGTCAGGCTGTTAGAGATAGCAATGTGTCGGTGTGTAATCTTGCTACATACACGTTTGCAACGTCAGGTCGTGTGTCTCTCAAAGCGTATAAGCATCAGACTCCTAAGGTATATTCCCTTATTGATAGTCGTATTGAGTTTACTTCAAACGATTCGGTGGTGGCTATATACTCTTATCGCACTATGGCTAATTGTATGGATAGTACGTTGTCGGTTAATATTGTTATCAACCCGAATGCTCGTAGCGTGCAGCAATTCAAGAATGTGTGTGACACATTTACTTGGGATATGAAAAAGGTTAAGTTCACTGCTTCGGGTAAGGATTCGTTAATCCGTGCAGGTGTTGCAGAATATGGATGTGATAGTGTGTATGTGGTTGATGTTACCATCAATCCATCGCCTGTGGTGAGTTCTATCTTAGGTAAAAACAAGGTAAAAGCTGGAGAGAAGGTAAAACTCTATGCGGTGGCTGATCAAAGTGGGTTGACATACACGTGGAAATATGGTGCAACCAGCAAGGTGTGTGATACGCTGATTATACCATTTGAGGAGCTTGATGGTAATCTTGATGTAATGGTAACGGCAAAGAATAAAACTACCTCATGCACGGGAGTCAATTGGATTACAATTTTGTATAATGTAGGCATTGATGAGGTGGAGAATTGTAAGATGTCGTTATATCCTAATCCAGCAGTTCGCAGTTTATGTGTGGAGTCTGATTCGTATGTAAATGAAGCTTGTGTGTATAACGCCAATGGTCAAGTTGTGGCAAAAGCCTTCTCGCTTGGTAAAAAGTCTGAGGTAGATGTGTCAATGTTGCGTAAGGGTGTTTATACTATTATGCTTTCGTTAGAAAATGGTAAAGTAGCAACGCGTAAGTTTGTGGTTTCTAAATAATGATTGCGCAATTGGTTTTAGGCGTTCGGCAGCATGCTGCCGAACGTCTTTTTGTTTCGATGTGTCTTTTGATGCTTATAGGCGGTTGTGACCGTGTGCCTCGTCCTATCCGTCTTCAAGGTCAAGCTCAGGGTACATATTATAGTATCATTTATTATGACAATAAGCAACGCAATATGCAGCCTGTTGTTGACTCATTGTTGCGTCAGTTTGACTTAACGGCATCGCTATGGGTTGACAGTTCGCTTATATGTCGAGTGAATAATAGTTCCGATAGTTGTGTTGTAACACCGCTGTTTGCGGATATGCTTCAAAAATCATTGCAAATCAATCAATATACTGATGGGGCTTTTGATTGTAGAGTGGGGGCATTGGTGCGTGCATTTGGTTTTGCTCGCAGCAACCGTCAGGAACTCTCAAAATCGCAACACGATAGTTTGTTGATGCTTTGCAAAGGTTCGGTGTGGCTGGATACATTGTCGGACGGGGTAATTGTATTTCATAAGCAGTACCCTGCCACTTTAATTGATTTCAATGCCATCGCACAAGGATATTCGGTTGACATGGTGTGCGATTGCTTTAATCAGTTGGGTGTTGAGAGTTATTTGGTTGATATCGGTGGTGAGGTGCGTATGCGAGGCCTCAAGGCGGATGGGACTCCTTGGAAGGTGGGTGTAGAGCATCCTTCAAGCAGCAAATATGACGGGCGTGAAGTAGAGGTGTCTGTACCTATTACCGACGCATCGCTTGTTACATCGGGGTCGTATCGTAAATATTATGAAGTTGACGGTATTCGTTATTCTCATACTATAAATCCTGCAGATGGGTATCCTGTGAGGCATGCTACGCTTAGTGCAACCGTGGTTGACTCGATGGCGTGGAAGGCGGATGCGTTGGCAACAGCTTTTATGGTGATGGGTTGCGACAGTGCAAAAAGTTGGTTAGATAGTCATCCTGAGGTAGAAGAGGCTTTTTTTATTTATGATAGTCCTCATGGATTGCAACACTATGCAACTCCAATGTTTCTAAATAGGTTAAACAAAAGATAATATTTCTTATTTTGCTTTATGATTTCAATGACGGGTTATGCCAAACATCAATTTGTATTTGGCAACAAGAATTTTTCGATAGAGATTAAAACACTTAATAGTAAGCAACTGGATTTGAATGTCAAACTGCCATTATCGCTTCGCAATGCTGATATTCCTATGCGTTCGTTGTTGTCGCAGTTAGAGCGTGGAAAGGTAGATGTATTGGTTACAGAGGAGTCATCAACCACTGTCTCCAGTGTCTTTAATGTTGATGTGGCGAATGCCAAACTTGAACAACTTAAGAAATGGACAGATGCGTTGGGTAAGGTATCGGACGACGTATTGGTAGGTTGTATTGCTCGTCAGTCGGATGTGTGGTGTTCTGCGTCTGATGCCGATGTCAGTGATGATTTTCATCAATCGTTTTTAAGAGAAGTGCAGGTTGCAATAGATGCCGTTGTACGGTTTCGTGCCGATGAAGGTGCTGTATTGGAACGTGATTTTATCAAGCATGTGGATGCCATCGAAGCTAAATTAGGTTGTATCGATTCGTATGAGGCTGAACGTATTGATACGGCAAAGCAACGTATTTACCGTTATTTTGAAGAGTTTGCTATCAGCGATATCGACCGCAACCGATTTGAGCAAGAACTTATATATTATTTGGAAAAGTTGGATATTACCGAAGAAAAAGTAAGGTTGCAGAAACATATAGATTTTTTTAGGACAACGATGCAGACAGAGTCGGTATGTGGTAAAAAATTGGCTTTTATAGCTCAGGAGATGGGACGTGAGATAAATACAACAGGAAGTAAAGCCAATCACGTTGATATTCAGCGGTTGGTAGTAGAGATGAAAGATGAGTTAGAAAAGATTAAGGAGCAGTTAGGTAATATATTATGATGTGTATAACAGAGAGGGTTCCCCAATTTTGAGGAACCCTTGATTGTCAATATGCAAAAATAGAGTATTCCAAATTATCAGTCGGGTACATCGGTCAACAATGCGGGGCTGGTTAATATTCCGTCAGCAGATATGGCTGTCTGGGAGATCTCTGATTCGTTTGATTTAACTGTGTGGTATTGCGGTGCACCGTAATACTCATCAAGAGACTGAGCCGCTACAATCTTTGTTCCATCGGGGTTGTTTTTTAGTGTATCCAATAACTTTCTTACTCGTTCAGCGCGTTCTGTTATTATATTAATAGACGGCGAGGGTTGCTCTGTTTGATTGATTACTGTTGTAGCCGAGGTGCTGGTTGTAGCCTTGATAATATCATCGCTGGGCACTTCATAGTTGTGTATGTGTTGTGTGTCTGTAGTGTGTCCGTTTGCGTCAATGTGGATAGTAGTCTGAGATGGTTCTGTTTCACCGTTTTGTTGCCGTTCGACAGCACTTTTGACTGTTATATTGCCGTCGCAATTTTGGTTTGGTGCGATTTCTCTGTCGTTTTTAATAGGTTCGGCAGGTGTAACGGATATTACCTTAGGCTTTTCGGTGGAGGCCGTATTCGGTGTGCTGTTGTCGTTTGTAGTTTTGAAGCCAGTGGCGATAAGTGTAAGTTTTACTTCTTCGTTCAAAGAGTCATCGTAGCCTTGTCCCCACTTCAACTCAGTCTCTTCTTCATCGGATATATTTTCTTCTACATAATCTTGGATTGCGCCGAACTCATCGACAGTGAGAGGGTGTTGGCTGGATGTGCGTATGTGTAATAGGCAGTGTTTGGCTCCTTTGATATCGTTATCGTCGAGAAGTACAGATGTGGCAGCACTTTTGATAGCTTCGATAGCTCTGTCTTCACCCTTGCCAATACCAATACCCATCAATGCTGTTCTGCTATCGTGCAGTGCAGTGTAAACATCGTGAAAGTCTGTATTGTATTGATCTCGAGAGGTGATGATATCTGCAATGCCTTTTGTAGCAACAAGAAGTACGTCGTTAGCCAAATCAAAAGCTTTGTCCATGGTGATATTGCCAAACGATCTCAACTTGTCGTTATTGATGGCAATTATGCTATCTACATGTTTGCTTAATTCTTCCAATCCAGTGCGAGCGATATTACGTTTCTTTTTGCACTCAAAACTGAATGGCATTGATACTATTGCAACGGTAAGTATATGGTCGATAAACTTATCATTGACTTTGAGCTTGTGTATCTCTTCCGCAATCACGGGCGAAGCACCAGTCCCAGTACCTCCGCCGAGACAAGTGGTGATAAACACCATTCTTGTATTGTCGTCAAAGGTTTTTTTGATATCTTCAATATGATCCAATGCAGATTGGCGTCCTACTTCAGGCAGCCCTCCAGCTCCTTCAGTACCGATACTTAATTTTGTTTGCACAGGACTGCTGTTTAATGCTTGCTCATCGGTGTTGCATACGATAAAATCTACGCCATTTATGCCCTCGCGGTACATATAGTTGACAGCATTGCTGCCACCACCGCCCACACCGATAACTTTAATAATCGACTTTTCTTGTTTGGTGTCGATAAAGGTAATAAAATCAGGATCACCCATGTGTACTTACTTTTTTATATTGACAATATGTATTTTATTCAAGTGTATCTTCTAATAGG
>JAGHVA010000046.1 GCA_018064565.1 Candidatus Colimorpha onthohippi | reverse complement strand
TCATAGCAAGGTAAATTATCCGCTGAAGCCCGCACCTACGGCTTTCTTTTTTGGTACCACCGACAAAGTGGTACCCTACAAGCGCATATCGCTTTTTGGATCCAATTGGAAAGGCAGCGATGCGCTGGTATCGCTATTTCAGAAAAACAACTACCCCTATTGGGCATTCCGCTTCACAGGCCATGGGCATGAGGTCTGCAACTACATGTATAGGGCAATAGACGAGGTGTGTGCTTTTATACAGATGGCGTTGAACCACCGCCCAATGCATTACGACACCCAGTGTATTATGGACGACTTCCCCGTTTCGCAGGTATCAAAACTCTCGTTGATAGGTATTCTAAAAAGTGATAAGGGTTTTGAGGGACTGTTTGATGAATGATGGCTGTTACAGCTGGCATGGTGGCATACGCCTTATGGTATGCTGACATCGCTATTGATTAAAGAAGGTGGTCGCAGATAGTGCTGATTTCTTTTGGTTTCGGTTGCGAGTGTGCAATCAAATAGAGCAGGTAGTATGAATATTAAACTTATTGTGGTTGGCAAGACCGACCAGCCGTATATCAGGCAGGGTATAGAGGAATATGTGAGCAGGTTAAATCACTATGTCAAGTTCGACATGGTGGTTATCCCTGCGCTGAAAGATGCTGGCAATGCCACTCCTGATGAGGTGCGTGGCAAGGAGTCGTTGTTGATAGCCAAGCAGTTGAATGGAGTGGATCGAGTAGTCCTGCTCGACGAGCATGGTGAGGAGCGGACTTCGGTGGCTTTTTCGCACTATCTACAGAAACAGATGAATGCTGGCATCAAGACTCTTGCACTTGTGGTGGGTGGTGCCTTTGGTTTTGCCCCTTCGGTATATGCCACCGCCCACGACAAGATGTCACTCTCACAAATGACCTTTACCCATCAGATTGTACGTCTGTTTTTTGTGGAGCAACTATATAGGGCTTTTACGATTCTAAAGGGTGAAAAGTATCACAACGAATAGGTGAATAAAACAAATACTACCTACACATGTACGACAATAGAGATAGTATCGATTTTGGAAAGACCGAAATACCCAAATTGTTTCGCAGCATATTCGTGCCTACCTTGTTGGGCATGGTGTTTAACATGGCGTTTGTGTTGACCGATGGTGTCTTTGTGGGACATGGCGTAGGTCCTGACGGTTTGGCTTCGGTCAATCTGATAGCGCCCATAATGATGCTGGTAACGGGTTTGGGCATGATGTTCGGTGTGGGCAGCAGTGTGGTGGCTGCCGTCCATCTGGCCAAAGGCAACCGTAAGGCAGCGCGCATCAATGTTACGCAAGCATACTATGCTTGTGTGTTTTTTGCACTGCTTCTGGGGGGAGTGTTGTATGCGTGTCCCGATAGGATATTGCCGCTCTTAGGTGTGAGCGATATGCTCATGCCTATGGCTAAGGAGTATTACCTCTATTTTATCCCTACTACAATATTTTTGATGTTTCAGTTGGTTGGCGAGTTTGTAATCCGTTTGGATGGGTCGCCCAAATTTGCCATGTATGCCAATATAGTGCCAGCAGTGCTGAATATGATATTGGACTATGTGTTTATATTTCCTTGCGGTATGGGGGTCAAAGGTGCAGCCTTGGCTACCGATATCGGCACTGGAGTGGGGGCGTTGTTAACATTGATTTATATGGTGCGATATGCAAAAAATCTGAGATTTTATCGGCTAAAGTGGACGCAGACAAGTCTTAAACTGTCGCTCCGCAATGTGGGTTATATGATTAAGTTGGGATTTCCTGCCTTTGTTGGCGAATTTGCTATCTCCGCTACCATACTAACGGGCAATCTTGTCATAGGTTACTATATGGGAGATCATGGTGTGGAAGCCTATAGTGTTATTTGTTACCTATTCCCCGTGGTTTACATGATATTCAGTGCAGTGTCGCAGTCGGCACAGCCCATTATCAGTTTCAACTATGGAGCGGCATTAAAGCAGCGCACCCTGCGCACGTTTGTTCATAGCGTTTCGATCAGTCTTGCCTTTGCAGCAGTCATGACAGCCTTGTTTGTGCTTTTCAGCCCTAACATAATCAGCGTCTTTTTAGGTGCTGGCTCGCAAGCGTTCCAGTTGGCGGTGCAAGGATTGCCTTTGTTTTCCGTTGGTTTTCTCTTTATGGCGTTCAATGTGAGTGCCATCGGCTATTTCCAGAGTATTGAGCAGTCAGGGTTAGCTACTTTTTTGATGGCGTTAAGGGGCATCTTTGGTGTAGTCTCTGCTTTTTTGTTGCTTCCTTTGTTGTTTGGTATCGAGTCGTTGTGGATAGCTGTACCAGTGGCAGAATTTATTACCTTTGTGGTCGAAGTTGCGCTACACCTATTCAGCAAGCCAACCCAACCCCAGCAAGTTTAGCCTATTTTTCTTTACGCATGCCCTCACCGCATTTCAGGCTTATTGCCCAGTGGTGAGGGCATATTTTGTTGTGGTATTATACTATTTGCTGAATAATTTTTCAAAAAAGTTTTTTTTTTCTTATATTGTATATTCCCATCGGGTAGAACGTAACATTTACAGTAATATCCCTTTCAGAACTATTTTGTTCTATTAATGGTCTTGCTCGACTTCATCAAAATTTACATGTACTGTTAAACTAAATTCTTGAATAGTGTTGCTCTTTATTTTAATGTCGGCTCCTGCATTAAATGATGGTGTTGAGACACTTGCTGCAATCGACAGAGACGACTTAACTTCGCTTAAAAATGTAAATTCATAATCTTCAACACCTGTCAATTCTCCACAATCTCGATAACGCTCCCATAGACCAACGAGTAGTGGTTCACATCCAAGTCCGTGGCTATATATGTATTCTTTGGTAGATTCCACAGATAAGGCTTTTCTATTAGGGTCTTTGCTTTCGAGTTTACTTTTTGCTGTGATTGACAGTTCTTTTGTAGATTCGGCATGCAATTCTGCTTTTACAGGGCCTTTCCCCCCATGCACATTTCCATTGACATCATTATTATTTTTGTGCCCAGTGTTGTTTCTAACTGAGGTATGTTTTGCCCCTAATCTGACTAGGGCTTCTTTTATAGCAATTGCTTTGCTCGTAACCATATCCGTCAGCATATCTTTAATGCTGCTTAGTTTATCTCCTTGAACCATAACGAGTTTATACTGCTGTGTATAAGGATCAAGAATATAGAAATCATTAAGATCGCCTATGGTATTGATGTCCATTCTACTGTTAACCTGTGCATAATTTGCAACTTCGATTTGCCCAGCCTTTATCATTGTAGATAATTCTGGATACATACGTTGTTCCAAACCATATTGGAAATCATCATCCACGAAAATTAAAATCAGGGGTTTCATGATTACGATTATTATACTT